>NZ_JBWLUT010000159.1:0-30169 GCF_056504575.1 Blautia sp. CGZ-1-C1 | reverse complement strand
CCTCATATGCGAGATAAACCGGTTCTGCCTGCATCAGCATCCCGGCGCCGCCGCCATAAGTATAGTCATCCACTTTCTGATGTTTATTAAACGCATAATCGCGGATATTCACTGCTTCCAGTGTCAGGAGACCTTTTGTAATGGCACGTCCGGTAATACTCGTGTTCATACCATTTTCAATCATCTCCGGAAACAGGGTCAAAACATGAAAATTCATTTATATTAATCCTTTCATCAGATGAATGGTCATTACATTCTTCTCCACATCCACATCAAGAATACACTCCTTGATCGCTGGAAGAAGAACCTCCGCACCTTTCGTGTCCTCTACTACATAGACATCATTGGCACCAGTCTCCATTACATCTTTCAAAGTTCCGAATTTGCTTCCATCTTCGAGAACAACATCCATTCCGATCAGGTCTGCAATATAATACTCATCATCTTCCAGCTCCTGTGCTTCTTCTCTCGGAACCCAGAGTTCTCTTTTCTTATACATCTCTATATCATTAATATTGTCAATTCCCTTGAATTTCAGAATTACAAGGTTCTTGAAATACTTAACATTCTCAATTTCAAGCTTTCTTTTCTCTCTGCCAGTGTCAAGCAGAACATATTCCAGATCCAGAAATCTGTCTGCATCTGTGGTTGGATATACCTTTACTTCTTCCGCGTACTCCGTGTGTCGTAGTGATCACACCAACTTTTAATAAATCTTCCATCTGCTCTCCCATTTTTTCATAATAAACCCAAATCAGGAGCCATGGGATGTTCCACAGCTCCTGACCCTATTTTCATTGCAGAATATCTACAATCACTTTTTTGCTGCTTTTTGAAGAAGCCGCTTTGACTACAGTGCGGATCGCTTTCGCAATTCTTCCCTGACGTCCGATAACCTTACCCATATCAGCAGGTCCGACCTTCAGCTCAACGATAATTGCGTCTTCCTTTTCTGTCTCAGTAACAACCACTTCATCCGGATTTTCAACAAGAGATTTTGCAATTACTTCCACTAATTCTTTCATTACATACCTCCCTGACCCGTCCCCTACGGACGCTGCAGAAATACCTTATCTGGTAAATCTGAATTATTTTTCGATTCCGGCATCTTTGAGGATTTTTGCTACAACATCTGTAGGCTGAGCTCCTGCTGCAAGCCATTTCTTAGCTGCTTCTTCGTTTACTGTTACAGCGCTTGGCTCAAGGTTTGGATCATATGTTCCGATTTCTTCGATACATCTTCCATCACGTTTGCAACGGGAATCTGCAACTACGATTCTATAAAAAGGTGCTTTCTTCTGTCCCATTCTTCTTAATCTGATTTTAACTGCCATTGTTTCATTTCCTCCATTAAATTAAAATATATTGTTTTCTTATGTTTTCTATTACTACCTGCTTCAGGCAGTAACTTTTTATGTCAAAGCGTTATTCGCTTCGCTAACTTCTCAAATAGCTGCTGTTCACTTTGTGCCCGGCAACCTTAACTTACAGTCCGAACGGAAGTTTGAATCCGCCGCCACGCTTACCGGCTTTACCGCCCATAAGACCAGGCATCTGTTTCATCATCTTCTTACTCTGTTCAAACTGCTTCACCAGACGGTTTACTTCGGAGACATCAACTCCTGCGCCTCTGGCAATACGGTTCTTTCTGGAAATATTCAGGATTGACGGATTGCTTCTCTCCTGAGGTGTCATAGAAAGGATGATTGACTTGGTTCTGTCCATCGCTTTCTCATCGATCATTCCCTCGATGTCCTTCATCTTGCCGCCCATTCCAGGAAGCATGTTCAGGATACTGCCGATACCGCCCATCTTATTCATCTGTTCCATACTGGTAAGATAATCGTTGAAGTCAAAGTCCATTTTCTTTAACTTCTTCTGCATGTCCTGTGCCTGTTCTTTATCAATAGAAGCTTCCGCTTTCTCGATCAGACTCATGACATCACCCATACCAAGGATTCTGGAAGCCATACGTTCCGGATAGAACTGCTCCAGATCAGAAAGCTTCTCGCCCATACCTACATATAAAATAGGTTTACCGGTTACTGCCTTGATAGAAAGGGCTGCACCACCTCGGGTATCACCATCCATCTTCGTAAGAATGACACCGTCGATTCCTACCTTATCAGCAAATGTGCTAGCCACATTTACCGCATCCTGTCCTGTCATCGCATCTACGATCAGGATTGTTGCATCTACATGAATATTCTCTTTAATATCTGCAAGCTCCTGCATCATATCCTCGTCGACATGAAGACGACCGGCTGTATCGATAAGCACCACATTCTGCTGGTTTGCTTTCGCATGCTCGATTGCTGCTTTCGCAATATCTACAGGTTTCTGCTTATCTCCCATGGAAAATACTTCCACGCCCTGTTTCTCACCATTGACCTGCAGCTGTGTGATAGCCGCCGGACGGTAAACATCACAGGCAACCAAGAGAGGTTTCTTACCTTTGGACTTCAGCTTGCCTGCAAGCTTCGCAACTGTGGTGGTCTTACCTGCACCCTGCAGACCTGCCATCATGAACACTGTGATCTCATTTCCCGGACGAAGAGGCAACTCTGTTGTCTCACTTCCCATAAGTTTCACAAGTTCATCATTTACAATCTTGATCACCATCTGGCCCGGATTCAGACCGCTCATAACGTCCTGTCCGATTGCCTGCTCCTGTACAGATTTGGTAAACTGCTTCACAACCTTAAAGTTTACGTCAGCCTCCAACAGGGCCATCTTTACTTCCTTAAGAGCAAGCTTAACGTCCTCCTCTGTCAGGCGGCCCTTGCTTCGCAACTTCTTAAATACATTCTGCAGTTTATCAGTCAAGCTCTCAAATGCCATATGTTATAACTCCTCTAAAATCTCATTGGAAATATTTGCAATTTCATCGGAATGATATTCCTGGGCAAGTACACGGATCTGCTTCACCTGCGCCCGTATATTCAGGAATTTCTCTACAAGATGGAGCTTCTGTTCATATTCCTCAAGGGTCTTATTGCATCTCTTGATCATATCATGCACACCCTGTCTGCTGATGCCCAGATCCTCTGCGACTTCACTCAGCGAATAATCCTCCAGCACCACGCTCTCATAAACCTGCTGCTGTCTCTCTGTCAGAAGTTCTCCATAAAAATCATATAAATAACCTTGCTCTACAAACTTCTCCATCTGTAATCACCTTGACTATCTTAACCTATTTCAGGTACGGTGTCAAGCATTTTCTCTTGACAAAGTTATTTTTTCATTCTGCCTTGTCTTCCAGAAATTCAATCTCAATTATTATAGTAGCACTCACTTTAATTTGCTGTTGCAGCCATACACTCCAACCGTTATAATCAGTGCATGGGTGCTACCATACAACGGTAGGCGGTTAGTCCTTCAGCAGAGGGACTGTGACCCTCTGATTACATAGAAACCCGTACGGGAATTCACTGGAAAGGAGGGCTAAGCCAATGAGTATTTTAGATTTTATCACAGTAGTAAGCTTCAGCTTAACTTGTTTTAGTATCGGATACACATTCGGTAAAGATAATCACAAAGCACAAAAATAGCCGCCCCAGTCTGGTAAACTAAGCGGCAGTTTTTGTCTAATTTTATATCGGACTAACCGTCTATCGGTAGCACTCTTTTTCTATAATCATATTATCACGCTTCCATAGAAATGTCAAAATTTTTCTTTATCTTTAATTTTTACAAGCCCTTGGTGAAATGACGCTTTTACAAGCCCTCTCCCCTCAGAAGATTGCAGCATACATTCAACACCCAGCGCAGAAAAACAAACCCCTAATGCTCAATCTTAACACCAGGGGTCTCTCATTCCAATATTCACTTTAGCAATTACAGACTAGGACGAATCACCTTCGGTCTGCATCCTGCATCCTCAAGCGCCTTCACAATCTCATTCTTATGATCCGTACCAAACGCCTCCAGCGTAATCTTAAGCTCCACAGCCGCATTTCTGTTCGTACTTACAAACTGGTTATGATCCAGCTTAATAACATTACCCTGTGCCTTCGCAATCACACTGGCCACACGAACCAGTTCACCCGGCTTATCCGGAATCAGAACAGACACAGTAAAGATTCTGTCTCTCTGGATCAGACCATGCTGAACAACAGAAGACATCGTGATAACGTCCATATTTCCACCACTTAAGATAGAAACAACCTTCTTACCCTTCACATCCAGATGACGAAGCGCTGCCACTGTCAGAAGGCCGGAATTCTCAACAATCATCTTATGATTCTCAACCATGTCAAGGAAAGCAACGATCAGCTCATCATCCTCAATCGTGATGATATCATCCAGATTCTTCTGGATATACGGGAAAATCTTCTTTCCAGGAGTCTGTACAGCAGTACCATCAGCAATCGTATTTACATGAGGAAGAGTCACAACCTCACCCTTCTTCAGAGAAGCCTTCATACATGCTGCACCGGCCGGCTCAACACCGATTACTTTGATATGTGGATTCAAAAGCTTCGCAAGTGTGGAAACACCTGTTGCAAGTCCGCCTCCACCGATCGGAACCAGGATATAATCAACAAGTGGAAGCTCCTGAACGATTTCCATTGCGATCGTACCCTGTCCTGTTGCAACTGCCAGGTCATCAAACGGATGGATAAATGTATATCCCTCTTTCTCGGCAAGCTCCAGTGCATGTGCACATGCCTCATCATATACATCGCCATGCAGAATAACCTCTGCACCATAGCTCTTTGTTCTCTCAACCTTGATCAGCGGAGTAGTTGTAGGCATAACGATCACTGCCTTTACTCCATATTTATGAGCTGCATAGGCAACACCCTGCGCATGATTTCCTGCAGATGCTGTGATCAGCCCTTTATTTCTCTCTTCATCTGAAAGTGTGCTGATCTTATAATAAGCTCCACGAACCTTGTATGCACCTGTACGCTGCATATTCTCCGGTTTCAGATAAACTTTGTTTCCTGTAAGATCACTGAAGTAGCTGCTTTTGATCAGCTTTGTTTCCTGTGTGACCTGTTTTACGATCTCTGATGCCTGTTCAAAACTCTCTAATGTAAGCATGTTGTTCCTCCATTTTTTCAGTCGTAATTTTGAGCGTCCGGGGTTTCTTTATGGTCCACATCAAACAACGCATTTACAAATGCATCTGCATCGAATTTCTGAAGATCGTCAATACTTTCTCCTACGCCAATGTACTTCACCGGTATATCAAGCTCGGACTGGATTGCAACTGCAATACCACCTTTGGCAGTTCCATCCAGCTTGGTAAGGATGATACCGTTGACATTTGCGACCTCCGCAAACTGTCTCGCCTGTGCAAGAGCATTCTGTCCGGTGGTACCATCCAGTACTACCAGTGTCTCCAGATATGCATCCGGATACTCTCTCTCCAGAATCTTGTATATTTTGCGAAGTTCTTCCATAAGGTTCTTTTTATTATGAAGACGTCCTGCTGTGTCGCACAGAAGTACGTCCGCATTTCTTGCTTTGGCAGCTGCCACCGCATCATAGATTACAGATGCCGGATCCGCGCCTGCCTGACCACCAATGATCTCTACGCCTGCGCGGTGCGCCCACTCAGTCAGCTGTTCTCCGGCTGCTGCACGAAATGTATCGGCTGCCGCAAGAACTACTTTCTTACCCTGATCCTTTAACTTGCCCGCAAGCTTTCCTACAGAGGTAGTCTTTCCAACACCATTGACACCGATCACGAGGACTACAGATTTACGATTCTCAAATTCATACTCTGTACTGTCCACGCGCATCTGATCCTTAATCTCATTGATCAGAAGCTGCTTACATTCCATCGGCTCCTTAATGCGACGCTCGGAAACCTCTTTCTTTAAATTCTCAATAATAGAAGTGGTTGCATTAATTCCGATATCTCCCATGATCAGAATCTCTTCCAGTTCTTCATAGAAGTCATCATCAATGCTGGAAAATCCACTGAAAATACTGTCAAATCCGGCTACGATATTGTCTCTGGTCTTTGTCAGTCCACTGACCAGACGTTTAAAAAAACCTTTCTTTTCTTCTGCCATGATACTCCTCCTGTTACTGGGTAAGCTGGTTCTCTACTAAGTCAACAGAAACCAGTGTCGATACCCCTTTTTCCTGCATGGTAATTCCATAAAGCCGGTCTGCGGCGTTCATAGTTCCACGTCTATGGGTTATTATAATAAATTGTGTGTTTTTCGTCAACTTCTGTAAATATCCGGCAAAACGTCCTACGTTGGAATCATCAAGCGCAGCCTCGATTTCATCCAGAAGGCAGAACGGTGACGGTTTCAGATTCTGAATTGCGAAAAGAAGAGCGATTGCTGTCAGTGCTTTCTCTCCACCGGAAAGCTGCATCATATTCTGCAGTTTCTTTCCAGGCGGCTGGGAAATGATCTTAATCCCGGCTTCCAGGATATCAGCCTCCTCATCAAGCTCCAGCGTTCCTTTTCCGCCTCCAAAAAGTTCTTTGAATGCTTTGTCAAATTCCTTCTGGATTTCGCCAAACTTCTCTGTAAACTGCTTGCGCATTCCCTCGTCAAGCTCCTGAATGATCTGTTCCAGGGTTTTCTCCGCTGTAACCAGATCCTCATACTGTCCAGAAAGGAATGTGTGACGTTCCAGAAGTTCTTTGTAATCCTCTATCGCATTTACATTGACTGGTCCGAGCCTTCTGATATCATCTTTGATCTGAGCTGCCTGTTTCTTCATCTCTGAAAGGTCTGTCAGTTCCTCTTTTCTGTAAGAAAGAGCATTATTCGGAGTAATCTCATACTCTGACCACATATAAGCAATCCGTTCCTCCCTGCTCTCTTCCAGCTTCTCCATCTGCCCCTGCAGACGGTAGCATTCTTTATCCAGAAGCCCGATCTGGCCGGACAGATAATCTCTTTTCTCAAAGAATTCTTTATGCCGGGAGTTTCTGCTTTCTTTTTCTTTCTGCAGATTTTCCAGCTGTTCCTTTGACTGTCTCTCGTGCAGGTCTGATTCTTTTGCCTCTTTCTTAAGCTGTGTAATCATCTGCTGCTTCTTTTCCATCTCTTCACTGCTATGAGCAAGAGACTCATAGATTCCGTCTTTCTCGGTTTGCAGAGCCTTCACTTCTGATCTCAGTCGGCTTAAGTTTTCCTGGTCAAATTTCTCTTTCTGATCAAGGGTGGATGACTGAAGACGAATCTCTTCCAGACCTTTGGAAACCTTTCCTTCTTCCTCTTTCCACTCGTCCAGTTCTGACTGCTTTGTTTCGATAAAACTCTCCAGTTCTTTTTCATCCTGTTTAGAACTTTCCAGTTCCTGCGTGATTCGTTCGTGATCCTGTCTGATCTCCATAACCTGGCGTTTGATTTCTGCCTGGTCTCTGTTAATCTGATCATATCCACTTCGGATTTCTTCTGCCTTTTTCTCCTGCTGTTTAATATTCATTCTGGCAGTATTCTGCTCGATATATTTCTGGCGGAGTTTCTCCTGAAATTCTGCAATCGTGTCACGGATCATATTTCTCTGATTACGATTTTCTTCAATCGCTTTCTGCATTTCCACAAGATTATTCTTCAGCTGACTTACTTTTGTTTCCAGCTCTTCGATCTCACGACGTCTTCCAAGCAGGTTGCTGTTGTTTCTGAACGCACCACCTGTCATGGAACCACCCGGACTTAAGGATTCACCCTCTGTGGTAACCATTCTCAGACTGTGTCTGTATTTCCTTCCAATTATAATCGCATGGTCAATATTGTCAACTACCAGCACTCTTCCGAGAAGAAACTTCGTAATCTGCTGATACTGTGGCGCTGTGGTCACAAGTTCACTGGCAATACCGATAACGCCCGGCTCTCTCAGTGCCTCTCTCGGGGTAAATTCTCCTCTTGGACTGATACTGCTCATAGGCAGGAAGGTAGCACGTCCATAACGGTTCTTCTTCAGAAACTCAATCAGTGTTTTCGCCGTCTGTTCATTGTCTGTAACAATGTTCTGGATGCTTCCGCCCAATGCAGTCTCAATCGCGATCTCATAATCTTTGTTTACCTGGATCAGATCCGCAACAACGCCCTGGATTCCCGGAACCCGCTCTTTCTGTTCCATGACTCTCCGGATACTGTTTCCATAACCATCATAGCGCTCTGTGATATTCTTAAGTGATTCCAGACGGGAAGCCTCTCTGTGATATGCAGTCTGCCCCATTTCCATCTGAGCGTTCTGTTCTTTCAGTTTCCCCTGAATCTGTTCCGCGCTCTGACTGAGATGTTCACATTCCTCATTCATAGACTGAATTTGCTCTGTGATCTCGTCATATTGTTTCTGCGCTTTGGAAAGAATCGTCTGCTGCTCTTCCTCTTCACTTTTTAATCTGAGGATTCGCTGGCTGATCTCCGCTTTACGGATATCCGCCTGCTCCATCATTGCGTCAAATCTCTGAGCCTTACCTTTTGTGTTTGCACGGCTGTTGAGGATTTCAATGATTTCATTCTTACCATCCTCCACTTCCTGCGTACAGGCCTCGATATTCTCCTGCGCTGTCTTTAACTTCTCTTCTTCCTCAGAAAGTTTCGTGCGGACTGTCTTTAACTGCGCATAAATATCTGCTCTCTCTTCTTCCAGTTTTTTCTGCGAAGAAGTTCTTACGGAAAGTTCCTCCTCAATCGTCTGAAGGCGTCCCTTGTAATGCTCCTCATTCTGCGCACCTGCAAGGATCTGCTCATTTAATACATTTACCTGGCCTTCCAGCTGCTGTTTATGAATTGCCTGTTCCTGACCGGAAATACGCAGTGCATCCATTTTTGCATTTAAATCTTCCAGTTCCTGTTCCAGACGCTCATATTCAACCTTCGTCTGATCATAGGATTTCTGGGTATCTTTTAACTGATTCTGTGCGATAGCAAGTTTCTCTTCCAGTTCTTTCAGCGCCTGTGCCGTATTCGCAAACTCCATCAGGAACATATTTACATCCAGTTCTTTCAGCGTTTCCCTTTTTGCAAGGTAAATTCTGGCTGTCTCAGACTGCTTCTCCAGCGGTCCCAGCTGTCTGGTAAGTTCTGAAAGGATGTCGGTCACTCGCACCAGATTCTGACGTTCTTCCTCCAGCTTCTTGATCGTGGTATTCTTTCTTCTTTTAAATTTAACAATACCTGCTGCCTCATCAAAAAGCTCTCTTCGTTCTTCCGGCTTTCCGCTTAAGATCCTGTCGATCTGGCCCTGTCCGATAATCGAATAACCTTCTTTACCAATACCGGTATCATAGAACATCTCGTTGATATCCTTCAATCGGCAGGCACTTCCATTGATCTTATATTCACTCTCACCGGAACGGTAAAGTCTTCTGGTAACTGTAACTTCATTAAAATCAACCGGGAGTTTATGATCGGAATTGTCCAGCGTGATAGCCACCGACGCATAGCTTAAAGGTTTCCTTGTCTCTGTACCGGAGAAAATAACATCCTGCATATTTCCTCCTCGTAAAGACTTGGCACTCTGTTCACCCAGAACCCATCTCACCGCATCGCCAACATTGCTCTTCCCACTTCCATTCGGGCCTACAATGCCGGTAATTCCATTATGAAATTCAAAATTGATCTTCTGGGCAAACGATTTAAACCCCTGTACCTCTATATTCTTTAAATACATAATTCTCCTGTATATTATTACTGCTCACTTCGTGTGTTACTGTTCACTCCGTGCACAGTAACTTTCGCGTTCAGTAATTATTTATTTCTTAAGCACGCGGATTGCCTGATAAGCCGCGGCCTGCTCTGCTGCTTTCTTGGTATGACCGCTTCCCTGTCCCATTACTTTACCGTTTACTCTTGCATCTACAGTAAAGTTTTTGTTGTGATCCGGTCCTTCTTCTTTTATCAGAACGTATTCTACCGGCTGAGTTCCCTTTTCCTGCACGATTTCCTGCAGGATGGTCTTGCTATCATAAAAGAGCTGTTTGTGTTCAATATCATTCAGGATAAAATTCAGCACAAACTCCTTTGCACTAGCAAAACCACCATCCAGATAAATAGCTCCCAATAAAGCTTCTGTCGCATCAGATACGATAGAATCCCTGTTTCTTCCGCCTGTCATATCTTCTCCTTTTCCAAGAAGCAGAAACTGTGGAAGTCCGAATTCTCTTGCACAATAGGCAAGACTTGGCTCACATACAAGGCTGGCTCTCTTTTTAGTCAGTTCACCCTCCGGAACCTGGGTAAATTTGGCATACAGAAAATCACTGCTGATCAGCTCCAGAACAGCATCTCCCAGAAACTCCAGTCTCTCGTTACATCCCAGCTTACCAAGCTTCTTCTCATTTGCATAAGAACTGTGTGTCAGCGCCTGTGTAAGATAATGCTTATTTTTGAAATGATATCCGATAATCTCTTCTAATTCTTCTGTTTTTTTGTTCATTCCTTTAACCCTCTCCATACGAGTGGGGCTGTCACCGGACAACCCCATCCTTATTTCATCTTTTATTTGATCGCGCGGAGCGCTTCAATAGCGTCACCCACTGTCTGGATCTGCTCTACCGCTTCGTTCTCAAGTTCAATGTCATATTCCTCTTCAATTCCCATGATGATCTGAAAAATATCAAGAGAATCCGCACCCAGATCATCTACAAACGTAGTATCTGCGGTGATCGAATCGGCATCAATGTTTAAGACCTCTGCGATGATCGCTTTTATCTTTTCCAGTTCCATGTACAACACCCTCCTTCCTGTTTCATATTTTTCTTTTTTCATTTATTATCAAATCTTATAGAAAATCTGTTTCTGTCTTAGCTTTTGGTATTTCTTCTTTGTCTTCCAGAATACGCTCAGCGATCTTTTCGTTGATTTTCTCCTGTTTGAACTGTACACACTGGAAAATACCATGCTTGATTTCAATGGCTTTAGCACTTCCATGAGTCTTTACTACCAGTCCTTTCAGACCGAGAAGCGGTGCTCCGCCGTATTCACTTGCATCGAAGGATTTCAGAGTCTCTTTTAATGCCGGTTTTACCAGAAGTGCTCCGACTTTACTTCTGAGACTGGTCATCATTCCCTCTTTAATCTTGTGGACCAGGGCAGAACCAACTCCCTCATATAATTTCAGAATTACATTTCCTACAAACGCCTCACATACAACTACATCCGCATATCCTGCAGGGATATCTCTGGCTTCGATACTGCCAATGAAGTTAATGCTCTTACATTCTTTCAGAAGCGGGAATGTCTCTTTTACAAGTGCATTTCCCTTCTCTTCTTCTGCTCCGTTATTTACGATTGCAACTCGTGGGTTCTTAATGCCAACAACATTCTCCATATAAATAGAACCCATCTTCGCAAACTGTACCAGATGCGATGGACGTGCATCCACATTTGCTCCACAATCGATCAGCAGGGATACTCCGTCGAGCGTAGGAATCAGCGGCGCAAGCGGTGGTCTCTCCACGCCTTTACTTCTTCCTACCAGCACCTGTCCGCCTACTAAAACAGCGCCTGTGCTTCCAGAAGAAACAAAAGCATCTGCTTCCTGTTTCTTAACCATATTCAATCCAACAACGATTGATGAATCCTTTTTCTTACGGATTGCAAAAACAGGCGGCTCTGCTGTCTCAATCACTTCTGAAGCGTTGACAACCTCGATCTGCTCCTTCGGATATCCGGAGTATTTCGCCAGCTCTTTCTCAATTACTTCCTGCTTTCCTGTAAGTATTACTTTTATGTCCTGTCTCTCTGTCACAGCTTCCACTGCAGCCTTGACCGGCTCTACCGGGGCATTGTCCCCGCCCATTGCGTCTACCACAACTCTGACCTGTTCTGCCATATCTATATCTCCTGTTAACTTTCTAATACTGTTCATTTGAATTATTTACACACTACTCATAATCTGTATGATACTAAAGAAACATCCGCAAAGTCAATAGAATCTGAAAAGTTTCTCTCTTCTACTTCCGTTACTGTTCACTCCGTTCTCAGTAACGTAGCCAAAATTCATTCCAGATTGCCTGCGGCAATGGAATTTTGGCTTGTATGTCTCGGGATTTTGGCATATTTATGCCAAAACACCTCGCGGGATAGTGGTGTGTGAACAGTAATCTACTTCTCATTCTTCTGCGCTTCGATTTTCTCTGCCAAATCATTAAGGTAAACCCAACGGTCCATCTTCTCATCCAGATCTGCCTGCGTCTTCTCTTTCTGCTCCATAATCTCACGAAGCTTCATAGAATTAGTTGCATTCGCCTCCATATCCTTATCAAGCTTCTCCAACAGTTCCTCCAGAGCAGCGATATCATCATCAATCGTCTCAAATTCCCTCTGCTCTTTATAGGTAAACTTCAATTTCTGAGGACGATTCTGCTTCCAGTCTGACTGCGCCGCTTTCTTCTTTTCCACATCAACAGCCGCGCCCGAACCATCAGATACTGTTACTCCCTTCCTTGCCAGAGCTTCTGTATAATCCGTATATCCGCCCTCGTACTGCGTCAGATGTCCATCCCCTTCAAAAGCAAAGATCCTGTCCACAATATTATCCAGAAAATATCTGTCATGAGACACCGCGATTACAATCCCCGCAAAAGAATCCAGATAATCCTCCAGAATTGTCAATGTCGGAATATCCAGATCATTGCTTGGCTCATCCAGGAGCAGCACATTCGGTGCCTCCATCAGAACCTTCAACAGGTACAGACGCCTCTTCTCCCCGCCAGACAACTTGGCAATCGGCGCATACTGCATCGCAGAATCAAACAAAAATCTCTCCAGCATCATAGTCGCAGATATCTTACCATCTCTGGTCGGAATATATTCCGCAACATCTCGAATATAATCAATCACACGCTGATTCGTATCCATATCCGGAACTTCCTGCGCAAAATAGCCGATACGGATCGTCTCACCAATCTCCACCTCACCCGCATCCGGCTGCACCACTCCATCTATAATCTTAATCAACGTCGACTTTCCACATCCATTCGGACCAATGATACCCAGACGCTGATTACGAAGCACAATATAATTAAAATCATCCAGAATCTTCCTCTCGCCAAAGCTCTTGCTGATATGATGAAGCTCTATCGTCTTCTTACCCATACGCGTCTCAACAGAATCCAGCTCTACGTTTGCATCCCTCACAGGTGCCTTCCCATTCTTCAACGCTTCCAGACGCTCCAGACGCGCACGCTGCTTAGTACTTCTCGCACGACAGCCCCTCTTCGCCCATTCCAGTTCCATGCGAAGGACACTCTGCCTCTTCCTCTCACTCGCAAGCTCCATCTCCTCGCGCTCTGCCTTCAGCTCCAGAAACTTCGAATAATTCGCCTCATACGCATAAAGATTCCCATGAGAAATCTCCAGAATCTTATTCGTAACCCTGTCAAGAAAATACCTGTCATGCGTAACCATGATCACAACGCCTTTAAAACCTCTCAGAAAATCCTCAAGCCAGGTAACCATCTCATTATCCAGATGGTTCGTCGGCTCATCCAGAAGAAGCACATCACAAGGATTCACCAAAGTCCTCGCCAAAGCCACCCTCTTCTTCTGCCCGCCAGACAAATGATCAATCTTCTCCTCATGATTCACAATCCCCAGCTTATTCAGCACATTCCTGGCCTCGCTCTCCGTACTCCAGTCCTTCTGCCATTTCCCCTCTGCCACATAATCCAGAATCGAAGCCCCCTCCGGAAACTGGGGCATCTGCGGCAGATACGTAATCCGCAGCCCATTCTGCGTAATAACCTGCCCCTCATCCGGCTCCTCCAGCCCACCGATAATCTTCAAAATCGTAGACTTCCCAGTACCATTGATCCCGATAATCCCAATCTTATCCCCCTGATGCACCCCATAAGAAACATCATCCAAAACCACCTTCTCGCCAAACACCTTAGAAACATGCTCTATATTCAAAATATTCATAAATCAAAACCTCTCTCATAATTTTCGTCCCCCTGACCCGGGAACAAATCTGTCTACCATTATACCATTTTTCTCCCTTTTCTAAAACCCCCCAGTTATCCAGAACATCTCCCTCCCAAAACAAACGTTACTGTTCACTCCGTTCACAGTAACGTAGCCAAAATTCATTCCAGATTGCCTGCGGCAATGGAATTTTGGCTTGTATGTCTCGGGATTTTGGCATATTCATGCCAAAACACCTCGCGGGATAGTGATGCGTGAACAGTAACAAACAAACTATTTTTCTGCGCATCCCTTTTCAAAGATACAAAAAAACGCTCCCCTCCAGGCAAACCCGAAGGGGAGCATCCCAAACACTATTTATTTTCAAGAAGAGAGCGTTAGTTCATCTCAGTTCCATTTTCAACTGCATATTTCAGCCCCTGAACCGCAACCGCAATCGTAGCTTCCTCTACAGTTGCACTTCCAAGATCGCCCATATCCAGTGTCAAAGTATCATCATCATTTACAGCAACGCCAAAAGTAAGTGACATTTCAGATATTTCATCAGTAATCGTTACCATACCATTCTCTTCATCAAAAGTACCCTCACCGATAAAACTTACATACTCATCATTGTCATTGATCACGATCACAGAGCAAAAAGTTCCGTCATCATTGTCACCATAAATAAAAGTTTCTCCTGCTTCTGTAACACCAGAATAGCATTCTGTCAGAGTATTTCCCATCTGCTGATAAATCTCGTTATAATCAGCTTCATCACCAGAAGCTTCATAAGGCTCCAGAGTTGCTGTCATCTCCAGGCTGTCCGGATCATAGAGTTCCAGAACATTCTCTTCTTCATTTGCCTGTAACAGATAAGTTACCATATTTTCATCATCATACGTGCCGTCATCATTTGCAAACTGCATTGCAAGAGCTGTGTATTCCCCGTCTGAAGCCAGACTGTAAACACCTAAAATATCCTGTTCCTCGTCCTTCCACTGACCAAAGAATGAATTATCTTTGTAGAATCCATAAATATCTCCTGCGCTGTCCTGCCAGATACCGATCAGTGCTTCTGATATATCAGCAACATCTCCGTCATCTGCAGTCTCTTCTTCTGCCGCATCATCCGCAGCCCACACCGGAACTACCATAGAACTTACCATCGCTGCTGTGCAAAGACCTGCCATTAATTTTCTCCAGTTTTTCATATTTCTTACCATTCCTTTCTTAAAATGTGTTTCGTTTCTTACTGAATTTCTATGAGCTTACTATAAAAAATTTTGATAACATTTTCAATATACATGGGATTAAACGACATTTTCTGTGAAATAATGCACATATCTCACAACAATTTGTATCTTTCATAACCACAATCTGTTTCATTCCAGTTACTGTTCACTGGTAATATCCCGCGAGGTGTTTTGTGTGAGCGAAGGTCACCTACAGAACCTGCCACTGGCAGCTTCTTACGGATGCTTGGCAACAGAAAACCCGAGACATACCGCGCGAATTTATGCGATTAGCATAAATTCTGTGCATCGCGAAGCGTGTTGCTGTGAACGGAGTGAACAGTAACCCATTCCAGACTATCAGTCATAAACTATATTTTTCCTTGAATATCTCCTGCAAATACGTTAAAATGAAAAGCATATTGCAGATAATTTTCTGGTTACACCAGAGTTTTATCTGATTCAGTTATCCGTGGAGGTGTTCCCTTGAACATTGCAATTCTTGACGATTCCAAGGAGGATCTTAAACAGATACGTTCTGTAATCTCTTCCTATTATAAATCACAAAATACAGACGCAGACATTCATCTATATTCCAGTGCAGAATCCTTTTTCCAGAAATATTCCCCCGGCATTTATGATCTGATCATCATGGATATTTATATGGGTAATATGACCGGTATGGACGCCGCAAAAAAATTACGTGAAGCAAAAGATTCTGCTGCCTTAATTTTCATTACAAGCAGTGATTCTTATGCTGTGGAAAGCTACGATGTCAACTGCATCCAATTATCTTCTGAAACCATTTCAGCCGGAAAAACTGTGCAGGATTCTTTCTACCATACAGGTTAAACAATCACAGAATTCCAGATATATCGAACTGGTTTCTGACCGCACCCCTGTAAAGATTCCGGTCCGAAGTATTCTTTATGTCGATACATACCGAAATGCGATCCAGGTACATACAACTGACGCCGGAGTTATCCGCTCCTACATCACATTTCAGAAATTCGAAGAACTCCTTGCCGGCATGAAATGCTTTCTTTCCTGCTACAGAGGATGTATCGTAAACATGGATCATATCGAGCAGTCCACCGATGAAGGATTTATCATGGATAATCAGGAACTTGTCACTATACGCAAACGCGGTTCCAACGCAATAGAAAAAAAGCATATCTGGAGTATCTGTTTTCCTCAGATTCTGAGTAAACAGATACTCTGGTATGTCGACAAATTGATTTCTAAAACAATCCGACTTGTTGATACACAAAGATATGCCTGTATCCTATATTTCTTCCATTGCTTTCAACGGTATAAAAATATTAACTTTGAAAATCCCGTTTTCCGTACAAAAAACTGCATAGCCGCCTGCTTTCTGCACCACTTCCGTTACCGATGCCGTTCCAATTCCAAGACCTTCATGCTTGGTTGAATAAAATTCATTTTCTTTTCTCTGTATCTCATTTGAATACGGATTTGAAATCTCTATGAGAAGTTTCTTATTTCGTATCCTGGTAAAAATTTTTACATATGGTTTTACATCTGGCGGCAGAATTTTTACCGCCTCTACTGCATTCTCCAGAAGATTTCCATAAATCTTACATAAATCTGTATCAGAAATGCCAGAGATTCTGTGGCAGCATCATATCATATTCAAACGAAATCCCTCGCTGTTTTAACTCTCCCGCATAAAAATGAATCACCGCATCCACTGCCATATTTCTGCAATAACAGATCACCGCCTCTTCCTTCGTCATGGCAGCCGAATATTTTCCAAGATAATCCATCATCTCCTGATACTTTTCCTGCTGGGCATAGGACATGATCACGCGCAGATGATGCCTCATATCATGCCTCATCCTGCTGATCTCATCCATCTTTTCTGTCAGTTCTTCATAATGCTGTTTTTGCATCTGAAGTTTCTGCTCCATCTGGCGGCTGTACTCTCCATATGTAAGCTGAAATCTGTAAGCATTTGCAAGTTCTATCCACAGAGTCAGTCCCACACTTAAAACCAGCACTGCCGCCCCTAATTCCGTAAACCAGCCGCCTATGACCGGCTCATATACTTTCCATATTCTGTCTGCTGCCAGCGAAGCCGCATAGACAATAATTCCTGTCAGTAAAATATTGCTGTATTTTCGCTGAATCTCTTTGATACTCTTAAAAATCAGGTACCCTGCTGTCAGCCATTTCATAACTTCTGTAACCGCTGATATAAAATACAAGCCTCTCGCCGACTGCACTTTACTGCAAAATAATTCCGTCAAAAATACCAGCACACCTACCGCCAGAAGAATGACCGCCAGAATTTCCGGCAGACGTCTCTCATCTTCCAGAATTTTCTGTTGCACAACCACAACACATGCAAACATCAAATAATAAAACAGCGCTTCCATTCCATAACATGGCTGCACCTTTACAGCCATAAACGCATGCAAAACAGGATAAGAGCTATACCCCAGCACGCAGATACACAGCAGACTAAAAAATCCAATTTCCGCTTTTCTGGTTCGGATAAACATATACAAAGCAAAAAGTAAAATACAGAAAGTAAACGCCATATAAACGGAATAAGTCATCACTGATAAGCCTCTGATCAGATTTACCTTAAACGGAGATCCCAGAATCGGGACAAACTGAATTCCCGAGGACACCGAATGTCTGTCTGTCACAGCGATCATAATCTCTGCTGTTCCTTTTCCTTCAAATGTGAATACTCTGTTCTGTATCTGTTCTTCATAATTTTCCGGATCCGGATTTCCAACCTGTCCCACCAGATTGCCGTCTATATACAGATTATAGGAAGAAAAAACCTCTACCAGACCTATGGCATATCTCTTTTCCTTCTCCGGAAGCACAAGTGTCATCCGGTATGTCCCACTTCCGAAAGGAGATCTGTCTTTGTCGCCAAGATCCATTCCTCCGTATTCCCCGATTGAAATATAACGGCTGTAATACTTACCTTTATTCTCCTTTAATTCCTGCGGAGCCAGCAGTACATCCGGATAATATTCCCACTCTCTGGCCAGATAATGAACCGAATCATCATCCGGAACATAGAGAATTCCCTGGATTGGCTGATCTCCTTTTGCTGTATATTTATTATCAAAACGATAGAGCAAAAAGAATACTCCCATAGATACAGTTAACACTGTCACTATGAGCATCAATGAATATTTCCAGTTTTTCTTCATTGTGCACCCCCTTTGCTCCATTGCGCTGCGGGACAGTTTTTTATCCGCCCATGTGTTATTGAATTGTTATCTTTTTTGCTTCCTGTGTTTTTTTCTCAGAATCAAAAATCCAGTCAGAAGCACCGCTCCTGCTATTATCAAACCCAGAGAAATTTTTACAGATTGTTTCAAATCTTTCCCTGTCAACAAACTTTCCCTGTGTTCTGATTCTTCTGATTCCTGAACTGCACCGGTATCATTCATGTCAGAAAGAATCTCTCCATCTTCCTGCATAATTTCGTCTGTTACTGCCACTTCTGTCTCAGAATCTTTCACCGAAAATCCCGTCTGATCTGCTCCTGCCTCTCCTTGATTTTCCTGGACGCTGTTTGATGACTGTCCATCTGTAATAAAATAATCTCCGGTTTTATCAAGTGTCACCTGGAGAACCTTCTGTTCCTCCTGATAGCTCTTTGCATACTGATTTCCCTGCGTATCTTCAATGACCACCGTTTCAGGTGACTGAATTCCTTTTAACACTGAGATTGATATCTTCACTACAGTCCCCGGAATCTCCGTCACTTCCTCTCCTCTGACAAAAATCCTCAGAGAAAATGCCAACTCTGCTGTTTTTTCAATGCGAACCTGCACCTCATCATTTTCATTTACCTTCCATGCATTTACCGTTTCCGAAGAAACCGTGACAGAAATCCCCTGCTTTTCAAATTTTGCACTGCCATTCTGCTGTATCATCAAAAGTAATCTACGTCCGCTGACAGCAGTGATCACGTCTGTGCTCAGCTCTGTCACTGAATCGTTGGTCGTATCGGTTTCTGCTGTCACCTTCGTTCCTGATTCTTTATTGCCTGTATTCCTGTTATCCTGTCCATTACCAGCATTTGCAGAATTATAATTATAAGATCCATTTTCATAACCTGCTTCTTCTGATTCCTGATTCTGGGCATTGTCAGCTTCTGCCCCATCAGGAACAGGAGTTATTGTAAGTTTTATTTCCGGCGCTTTCTGCACAATATCCGGAAGATTCTTCTCATCTCTGTCCGAAAAATTTCTCTCATGCCAGTATTCATTTACAATAAATTCATCATTGTAGGAAAAAGAATAGATTCCGGTGCTGCCCTTTTCATGGACAACACAAATATCATAAGTATTTCCCTTCTTTAACACTTCCCGGCAGTAGAGAAGCACTCCCCGGGACGTGATCTCCACAAGTTCTTTATCTGCTTTCTGATAGCTTCCTTTGTTTTCACGAATATAAACCTGCATATTCTGAAGATCTGCTTTTGAAAATCCGTCCATTAACATAGGAAATTCAATCATATCTACCGCAGGCATACTGTAAGTGTCAATCTGTGGATTTCCTTTTTTCTGCACTGAAATATATGCACATGCCTCAGGAAGTGTCAGATCATCTGACAGCTTATACCCCTGAGGAATCACGAAAGTTCCCGTCAGTTTATATACCCCTGACTTTGAAGTATTTACCCGACTTACATCCCACGATGACTCCAGCATGATCTCCGGATTCTCTGCTGTATTTTCAAACTTTTGAGCTGTACTGACACGAAGTTTTATATCCTCTGTCAGTTCCTCCTTTATTTTTTTCAGATTTGCGCCCGTTTTTACAGCATACGCGGCACATCTGCTTAAGTATTTCTCATCGCTGGTATCGTAAGACCGAATACAATTTCCAGGTTTCTGGATATCTCCAATCTGGCTATATTGATAACTGTAAATATTCAGACTTCCATCTTTAAGATACCGAAAACGCAAAGTGCCAGTCTGCTTTTCACCATTGTCATATGTCACCAGTATAGAATATGTATTTCCGGCAGTCATACTCTGGTTGGAAACATACAAACCCTCCTCATCACAAAAAGCAAAGCCTTCTTCTGTCAGATTCAGCCACTGTCCGTTGTCTTTTTTCAGATATGCTTCCATAGAATCCGGATTTTCCTGCTGTATCCATGGGAAAATATATAAACCGGCGGCAGTCAGCCTGTAATAGGTATTGATGTCCGGTTTATCCTGATACTGGACAGAAACTGTTGTCTGTACCTGCGGACTCGAAATCCCACCCAGATCATATTCCTCCGGCAGTTTCAGCACACCTTTTATTGTATAAACGCCAGCCAGTTTCATATTTACAGAAGAAACATTCCAGACTACCGGAATATGCAATGTCTCCGTATCCGTATAAACCGTATAGGATACCTCTGCCAATTTCTCAACGATCTCATCACTGTCCTTATTCAATTCAACAGCCACTGCAGGGATATCCCTGGGCTCGATCACATCATGAACAGTAATCGCCTGTGCCCAAATCTCTGTCGGACTTTTTAACAGACAGAGCCCCAGCGCACAAAAAGCCAACACTGCTAATACAATTACACCTTTTTCTTTTTTTATTTTCTTCTCTGTTACCATAATAACGCCCTTTTCATTCACGCATAGCCAAAAAGAATCCCGCAAGCAGGATTCTCCGCCTGCGCTGGTTCTCTTTAACGATATAATTCTCTCCGCTGCAGTACAATCCAGCCCAGAGGCCTTTTCATATCACAGGAATATTATGGAGTATAATTTCCAATAATATAAAAACAGCAACTTATTTTTCATGTATATCTTCAGATTACCCTATCTGAGAACTTTTAGCAACAGATATAGGATAAATCGCATTTTTTCATGAAAAATGAGTTACTGTTTATATGTTTATTCTACTTTTTCTTTTTTTCCCGGGAATTTCATAAAATAATATACAATGAATAAGACCGCTGTAATACTCCATGAAACCGGATAGCTGAGCATGATCGTGTTAATTCCAGGATACATCTGTCCTGCTGTAAAGAGCCAGAGGATTCGCAGGGAACATACCCCGCCGCATGTAAGGAGCATTGGCACCAGAACTTTTCCGGTTCCACGTAGTGCACCGGAAAGAATTCCAATGATTACATAAACAAAATAGGATGGCAGTAAAAAACGGCTCATATGCACACCATGAGTAATTACTGCACTGTCTGTCGTAAATAAGCGGTAAATCCATGGTGCACCTCCATACATCAGCAGGATCATCACTGCCGAACTTATCATACTCATGATCATACAGACTCTTACACTCTTTCGCATTCTGTGATATTTGCCTGCCCCGAAGTTCTGCCCTACAAAGGTAGTAATGGAAATCGCAAACGCATTAATCACCATCCAGAATATAGCATCGATTTTTCCCAGTGTTCCCCAGGCTGCCACTGTATCTGTTCCAAGATTATTTACAAATACCTGTATCACAATATTCGATATATTATACATTACAGATTCCAGCCCGGCCGGAATGCCGATGCAAAGTACCGATAACAGCATCCTCTTGTCAAACCGAATCCGGCTGATTTTCAGTGCATAGATTTCCCTGGTCTTTAATAACATTCCTGTTACGATCAGCGCACTGACCACCTGGGAAGTAACTGTCGCAACTGCCACTCCGACAATTCCCATGTGAAATGCCACAACGAAAAACAAGTCTAACACAATGTTTAAAATACATGTCACGATCAGAACATACAATGGTCTTTTGGAATCTCCCACCGCACGCAGGATCGAAGCTCCCATATTGTAGATCAGGTTGAAAATGATCCCGCCAAAATATATCTGAAGATAAATAGCAGAATCATCTACCACATCCGCCGGTGTCTTCATGAGTAACAACGCCGGTCTGGCAAAAAAGATTCCCACAATTGTAAGAATCACACCTGCTGCAAGCGAAAATGCAAACGCCGTATGTAATGCCTTGCTTAGACCCTTCTTATCTTTCGCCCCATAAAACTGGGAGATTACAACCGCAGCCCCCGAGGACAATCCAACAAAAAAGCCTACGATCAGATTGGCAATCTGACTGGCCGAACCACCTACTGCCGCAAGCGCCTGTTTACCTACAAATCTTCCCACAACGATCGTATCTGCCGTATTATAGATCTGCTGAAAAAACGTTCCAAATACAATAGGAAAGAAAAATAACAGCAGCTGTTTCCAGATCACACCTTCCGTGATCTGGTTTACCTTCCCCTTTTCATTCATTTCCTTTATTCCTCATCCATTTTATTTTATAGTCCCCACCCACTGCTTATTGTTCTTCGCAACCTCCGCAGGGGGCTTACCTGATTCAGTTAAAAACAATTTTTAATCCCTATTTGATACTACTGTGCCGACAAATTTTCACATACAAAAAAGCAGGCACCCCAGTAGATGGGACAACCTGCCATGCTTTGTAATCATTAAGAATTAGTCTTCAACTTTAATGATTTCCTTTTTGTTGTAGCTTCCGCAAGCTTTGCATACTCTGTGCGGCATCATCAGTTCGCCACATTTGCTGCATTTTACAAGGTTCGGAGCGCTCATTTTCCAGTTTGCTCTTCTCTTATCGCGTCTTGCTTTGGAAGATTTATTCTTCGGACAGATGGACATTATGTTACACCTCCTTAAATTTACTAAATATATCACTGATAGCTGCCATACGGGGATCCTTAGGTTCCTCGACGCATCCACAAGGACCGTCATTGAGGTTTTTCCCGCACTGGCTACAGATTCCTTTGCAGTCTTCTCTACATAAAACCTTCAAAGGCCAGCTCATCAGTACCTCAAGATAGACCAGCTGGTCCACATCCAGGTCCATACCTGTGAGATAAGAACTCTCGTCCAGATCATTCACACGGTCTTCATCCGTAAGCTTCATATCAAGTTTTCGCTCGATTTCTAAAGGAATCTCTGTTGAAACCTCCTCAAGACATCTGTCACAGGGAATACCTACGGTAATCTTACCTGTTCCTTTAATCTCAAGATTTCTGTCACCTGTATTCGTAATAGTAAGCTCTACCGGCTCTTTTGCAAGCACCGGAAAACTTCCTGACTGAAAGGTGATCGTATCCATTCCAAACTCCACTGTTTTCTGAATACGCATTCCCTCACTGGATGAAATATCTGATAAATGTATCTGCATACTTTTCTCCTATCCACACTTGTTTTATTATACATACCGTCTTTGCTTTTGTCAACGATAAATTAGAAAAATTTCACATTTTGTCAAGTAATATTCCTTTACGGGATATCTTCTTAAAAACACCGCAAGGTGCAAAGAAGGGTGCCCCTGACAGGATACACCCTTCTCTTCTATATAAATATAGTTTTATACGAACTATATTTCTCTCGTCCGGACACATTACAGGCACTTTATTGCCTGATCTTTCTACACACCGCTACATCCTAAGATATGCGAAACGCAGTCATCTGAAAGCAAGAAACCTGCCTGATCTGATTAAACCAGTGCTACAGTCTCTCTGCAGATTGCAAGCTCTTCGTTTGTAGGAATTACAGCAACTTTAACTTTGGAATCCGGTGTGGAAATTACGATTTCTTCTCCACGAACACCGTTAGCTTCTTTGTCAAGTGTAACTCCGAGGTATCCAAGATAGCTTACAACTTTCTCACGTACAGGAATAGCATTCTCACCGATACCTGCTGTAAATACGATCGCATCTACACCATTCATAGCTGCAACATATCCGCCAACGAATTTAGCGATACCATAGCAGAGAACGTCGATTGCGTTAGCTGCATCTTCGTTTCCGCTCTGAGCTGCATCGTTCAGGTCACGGAAGTCACTGGATAATCCGCCGGATAATCCAAGAAGACCAGATTTCTTATTAAGAACGTTCATCATACCTGCGATATCAAGGTTTTCTTTCTTAGCGATGAATTCCATGATAGCCGGGTCGATGTTACCGGAACGTGTTCCCATAACAACACCTTCAAGTGGAGTAAGACCCATTGTTGTGTCTACACACTCACCGTTTACAACAGCACTGATGGAAGAACCGTTTCCAAGGTGGCAGACGATAACTTTGGAGTTATCTTTGTCAAGACCAAGGAATTCAACAGCACGTTTGGAAACAAAGCTGTGAGATGTTCCGTGGAAACCATATCTTCTTACTTTGTAGTTCTTGTAATATTCGATCGGAAGACCATAGAGATATGCTTTTGCAGGCATTGTCTGATGGAAAGCTGTATCAAATACTGCTACCTGAGGTACACCCGGCATAAGTTCGGAGCATACACGAATGCCGATCAGGTTTGCAGGATTATGAAGTGGTGCAAGGTCATTGCATTCTTCTACTGCTGCGATTACTTCGTCTGTGATCACTACAGATTTGGCAAATTTCTCACCGCCATGTACAACACGATGTCCAACAGCGTTTACTTCTTTCAGGCTTCCGATTGCACCTGTTTTGTCATTTGTGAGGGCATCCAGTACCATCTGGATTGCTTCTTTATGTGTAGGCATTGCAGCTTCTGTGATTTCTTTGTCACAGCCTGTTTTCTGATATACTAATCTTCCGTCGATACCGATTCTCTCGCAGAGACCTTTTGCAAGAACTGCTTCTGAATCAGAGTTGATCAGCTGATATTTAAGGGATGAACTTCCACAGTTGATTACTAATACGTTCATTTTCATATTCTGCCGGCAACAAATTTCGAATACTGTCAATAATCCTGACACAAGTCTTCGAATATTTCTGTCAGCTTTTCCTTTCATATTATAATATTAATATTCTCATCATTTCCAGGGAAATATGAGTAATGATATCAAAGGCATCAGAATCAGAAATATCTCCTCCGATGCCTTTAACATTATGTAGTCGATAAAACAATTCTCAGTCCGCTTTACTGTCTGACTGAAATCTTATTTGTTGTCGTCAGCCTGGCACTGTACTGCTGTGATAGCTACTACACCAACGATATCGTCTGCAGAGCATCCGCGGGACAGGTCGTTTACAGGTTTAGCGATACCCTGTGTTACAGGTCCATAAGCTTCTGCTTTTGCAAGACGCTGTACAAGTTTGTATCCGATGTTACCTGCATCAAGGTCTGGGAATACAAGTACGTTAGCTTTACCTGCAACTTCGCTTCCAGGAGCTTTAGAAGCACCTACGCTTGGAACGATAGCTGCATCAAGCTGGAATTCTCCGTCAAGTGCAAGTTCCGGATTCTGCTCTTTTGCGATTCTTGTAGCTTCTACAACTTTGTCTACATCAGCATGTTTTGCACTGCCTTTCGTGGAGTGTGAAAGCATTGCAACGATTGGTTTCTCCTGAACAAGAAGTTCGAAGGATTCTGCAGAAGATGCTGCGATTGCTGCAAGCTCTTCTGAAGTCGGGTTCTGGTTCAGACCGGAATCAGCAAATACAAATGCGCCGTTTGCGCCGTATTCGCAGTTTGGAACTACCATTAAGAAGAATGCGGATACAAGTTTTGTACCTGGTTTTGTCTTCAGAATCTGAAGACATGGTCTTAATGTATCAGCTGTAGAGTGACATGCACCGGATACCATACCGTCTGCATCGCCCATTTTTACCATCATTACACCATAGTACAGATACTGGTTAAGAAGAATCTCTTTAGCCTGATCCGGTGTCATGCCTTTTTTCTGTCTTAATTCTACTAACTTGTCAATGTATCCCTGTGTTTTCTCTGATGTAGCAGGATCTACGATCTGTGCGCCGGAAATATCATATCCGTCTTCAGCTGCACTCTTTTTAACAGCTTCTTCGTTACCAACAAGGATAACCTTTGCAATTCCTTCTTTTAAAATTTTCTCTGTAGCTGCCAGAGTTCTCTTATCTTCTGTCTCCGGAAGTACGATTGTTTTTACGTTTGCTTTTGCTCTCTCTTTGAGTGTGTCAATAAATCCCATGATTAAAATGGCTCCTTTCATATAGCAGTTCTGATATCACAATGTCTGTGTACCAGATATCATTACCATTCACCGGATATATTCCGTGAACTGTAATCTGTTTTCTGCGCTGTTTTCATTATAACTCCTGAAGCCTTGTATTTCAAGCATCTGAATGGTAGAATATGACATAAAAAAGTTTTTTTTAAGATGCAATATGGTAAAAAAAGAGAACTCTACAGAATTTCAGAAAGGAGCATCTGTGTAAATTTATGAAAACAGCAGGAATTATTGCAGAATATAATCCTTTTCACAAAGGACATGAATATCAGATCCTGTATGCAAAGGAAAAGTTAAAGGCAGATTATGTTATCGTTGCCATGAGTGGAGATTACGTACAGCGCGGCACCCCTGCTCTCATCTCCAAACATGCGCGGGCGGAAATGGCTCTGCGGTGCGGTGCAGACCTTGTGCTCGAAATGCCGGTATCTGTCTCTACGGCAAGTGCGGAAGCCTTTGCAATGGGCGGTGTTTCCCTGTTGGACAGCCTTGGTGTTGTTGATATGCTATGTTTCGGAAGTGAGTCAGGGGAGATCAGCGCACTGAAAGAACTGGCTGAGATCCTTGTAGAAGAACCGGAAGAATATAAGAAGCTGCTGAAAAGCTTTTTAAGCGAGGGTCTGACTTTTCCCGCTGCCAGAAGCCAGGCGCTGACAGAATATTTTAAGAATCCACGCAACTTCAGCGGTGACGATTTTGACGGAGTCCTTACTCCTCTGTTAAATGAAGTGACACAGATTCTGAGCACTCCCAATAATATTCTGGGAATCGAATACTGTAAGGCACTTCTCCGCCTGAACAGCCGGATCCGCCCTGTCACCCTCCGCAGGGAAGGGATGGGGTATCATGAAACCACTGTCCCTGAAGGAGATTCAGCAAGCCCCTCCCCTGATTTACAGTCATCCACTGATTTTTTTGCATCTGCAACTGCTATACGCAGTCTTATTCAAGATTCGGGAAGCAGCCATCCAGAGGCAATCTCAGACATAAATAATCCAGGCAGAAATTCGGATAACAAAATTGTCAATATACTGTCATCCCAGATTCCGCCAGATGCTTTTTACGTTTTCAAAAAGGCGCTGGACTCCGGTGAATTTCTCACAGAAAATTCTCTGGACTCTATTCTTTCTTACTGCCTTATGAAGGAAAATGTAGAAAGCCTTTCTTCCTATATGGATGTTTCCGAGGATCTCTGCACGAAGAATCATAAATCAGCAAAACCTTCTGACGTCCTTCTCCCAGTCTGTTGCTGTTTTAAAAACCAGAGAGCTTACTCAGACAAGGATACAGAGGGCATTGCTTCATATTATATTAAATATCCATACTGTGCCGACACAGATTCCCTTTGCCAGAGTTCTTGGTTTTTGCAGGGAAAGCAGTGAACTGCTAAGCCAGATCAAGCAGCACAGCCGAATTCCTCTTATCACAAAACTTTCCGATGTGCAGAAACTGCAGGATAAAGAAGCAGAACATATTTTAGCTGAAAACATCTTCTCCTCTAATTTATACGAAAAACTCCTGTGTCTGAAAAACGACAGGAAATTTTACCATGAAACTCAGAAGCAGATTATTATCATCTAAAACAAATTCAGAGGGTATACGGTCCAGATAAAGTTTCCAGACTGTATACCCTCTGGCTATATCATCTAATTTTCAACTATACAATCTATATCTGATATTCTCAGAGAAAGCATGGTAATATCATCAAACTGTGGCGAATCCCCCACAAATCCATCAATTTCTTTATGAACTGCCTGCAGCAGATCTTTACAGTCTTCATATGTAGCCGAATTTAAGCCCTCCAGCATCCGCTCTGTGCCAAATAACTCATTTTCTGCATTTGTAGCCTCTGCAACTCCATCTGTATATACAAAAATCATATCACCTGGTTCAAGTGTAATTTCATATTCTGTATATTTCATATCTTCCATGCCTGCCAGCACAAATCCATGTCTGTCTTTAAGCAATTCAAACTGTCCATTTTTTCTTCGGATAGCAGGATACTCATGTCCTGCATTTGCACAGATCATTTTTCCTGTTGAAATTTCAAGCAGACCAATCCATACTGTTACAAACATTCCTGCTTCATTATTTTCACACAGCTGATTATTTACTTTTTCCAGAATATATTTAGGAGACATCCCTGTCTGTGCCGCACTTTTTATTAATGTTTTTGAAATCATCATAAACAGCGCTGCCGGAACTCCTTTTCCAGATACATCTGCCATAACAATTGCCAGATGATTATTATCCACCAGAAAGAAATCATAAAAATCTCCACCAACTTCTTTTGCCGGAGTCATAGAAGCAAAAATATCGAACTCTTTTCTTTCCGGAAAAGCCGGAAAAATACATGGAAGCATATCTGCCTGAATTTTTGCTGCAACATCAAGTTCTGCTCCGATTCTTTCCTTTTCAGCGGTTACCTTTTGCAGATTATCCAGATATTCATCCAGTTTTTCCAACATATAATTAAATGAATTCCCCAATTCTTCTATTTCATCACCAGTATTGATAGAAATACTTTTTTTATGAAATTCACTGGAAAGTGTAATATCCTGTGTAAATTGCGCCAGTTTTCCCAATGGATTTGTGACCGCTTTCCGCACAAACAAAATATAAAAAACTATACCAACAGCTATGATACCGAAAGAAATACCAAACATCATATATAAAATACTGTTAAGATGTTGTCTTACCTGCTTCATATCCAGAATATACTGAATTTCAGCTATCGCCTTTCCGTTTTCATCCAGAATCGGGCACACAGCAGTATAATTGTATCCATAACTGTTATCTGTAACAAGAGGCATAGGTGGTGCCTCATTTTTTGAATAATAATCCCAGATCACATGATAATTTTGCAGATCATCATCTCCATTTGCCGCATCTGTATACAGAATGTCTGATGCATAAGGAATCTGATTCTCAGGAAGATCCCCCATGCTTTCCACACAGGTATCAATATAAAATGTTACACTGTCTTCATCCGGAACAACAAGTGATAAATAAGTAACTTCATTATCTTCCTTTAATTTATTCATCAACTCGTACATTTCACGATAAGTTTCTGTCTGGTCACCATCTGCTGCAATAATAGTTTTTATGTCTTCTTCCGAAAGCATTTCAGCAATGGTTTTACTCCCGATCAGTACACGTTCTGCATAGGCATTTTCATAATATTTTTTTGAACTAGTGTAACTGAACAGTGAAATTGAAAGAGTAAGCACTACCCCAAGAGTTACTAATGATATCACAAATTTTGGCAACAGCTTTATCTTCATTGCATCTCCTCCTTTAGCTCTTTTATGTATATCTCTGCTGAACAGGTACATCGTCCCTTACAGACAGGACATATTAATTTTTCATTTTCATACCACATATTTTTTACAGTCAGTAAATGTTCAAATTTAAATTTACGCAAATTACTTTCCATAGGAATTTCATCATATTTTTTCCAGAAGGCTCCCAGCATATAATCTGCTTTTAATATTTTCTGCGAATACTCTATAGCAAAAGAAAACAAAATTTCTGATAAGCCCTTATTCCTCATTTTCGGTTCGATTCCTATAGAGCGGAAATTAACAAGCGTATTTTTTTCAGAGCCCATCAGATTTTTTAATACTGCCTGATCTATTTTCAGAAAATCTGCCATTTCATCCTGACTTGTTTTTTGAAAATATACGTAACCACAGAGCATGTTTTCCTGATTTTTTAAAAGAAAAATAAAGCTGTCAGGATTTACTGCCGCATCTCTTATCTCACTTTCGGAATAAAGTTTTTCTCCTACACATTGATCACACATTCTGACAACTGCCGAAATATCCGTTATTCCCATTTTTTCAATTCTGATATTTTTTTCTTTATTCTCCTGTACAAATGTCATATACTTCTCTCCCAGCTATCTGCAACATGTAAAAATCATGACTCCGCATGCAACGTAAACAGACTTTTCTACAAATTCTTTTCGAAATATTGCATAATGCTGTTTTACTTTCCTTTTAATTCCAAAATAATCAGAATCTTCCGGTTCTGTTTCACAAAGATATGCATAATCCAATGGAAGATATGAAAAAAATGTATCAAAAATAAGTTCCTTTTTTTCTTTCTCCTTTTCTTTGGCATTCA
>NZ_JBWLUT010000158.1:0-36728 GCF_056504575.1 Blautia sp. CGZ-1-C1 | reverse complement strand
TGCAGAGTTATTCAGAATGTTGTCCAGAAGTCTGGCACTGCGGCTCAGATTTTCACCCTCACGATCAATATCCTCCTGGGAATATCCGCTTCTGGCAGCAGCCTGTTTTGCGAAATCCCGATCGTAATATGGGATACCAAGCCTTTCTGAAACTACTCTTGCAATACTGTGTCCCCCGGCACCAAACTCCCGGCTGATTGTGATGACAGGGTATTTTCTTTCGGACATAATAGATACCTCCATTGGGTTATTATTTATTTTGTTATCCATGTTTTTCTTTATTGTAACGTTTTTTGTAAGATTATTCAATAAAGATTATCATTTTTTGAAAAAATATGTTATAATTCAAAATATTATGAAGTTAGGGTCAAAAGGTATTTTGCCCCTAACCTGATATCCACAAATTGCTCCGCTGCTTTGCAGCTCTCGCAATTCTCAAACATTCGAAATCCGCTGATTTACTGCGTAAATCGCTACTTTCTCATGTTTGGCGGGTCCCAAGTTCAAAAGTCTTATCGTGCAAGCACGAACGACTTTTTGACCTTTTGACCCTGATATCATATTATGCAACTGAAGGAGATGGATTTATGAGAAACAAAGAGCTTTTCAGAGGCAGGAGAAAAGCTGGCAGGCTTGTTGGCCTTGTTTTGACTCTTGCACTTGCAGTCAGTCTTCTGAGCGGCTGCGGACAAAATAAAGAACGTCTGACGTTCGGTACCGGCGGTACGGCGGGAACGTATTATTCCTACGGTGGTGTGCTGGCCCAGTATATTACCAATAATACAAATGTAAAGGTTACAGCAGTTTCTACAGGTGGTTCCAAAGCGAACCTGCAGTCAGTACAGGACGGAGATTTCCAGCTTGGATTTGTCCAGTCAGATGTAATGGCCTATGCATGGGACGGCGTAAGAGCATTTGAACAGGACGGTGCAACCCATGATTTCAGGACTCTGGGCGGCCTGTATGCAGAGACTGTCCAGCTGTTTACCATGGATCCTGACATTAAGACAGTGGAAGATCTGAAGGGCAAGAGTGTATCTATCGGTGCGGCAAATTCCGGCGTATATTTCAATGCGTTGGATGTTTTAAATGCAGGCGGCATTACCCTGGATGATATCCATCCCCAGTATTTGTCTTTTGAGGACAGCAAGGAATCTTTGAAGGATGGAAAAATTGATGCTGCATTTATTGTTGCAGGTGCACCTACAACAGCTATCACAGAGCTTGCAACTACCAATGGTGTCTATATGATCAATATTGACGGCGCGATCAGGGATTCAATTTTGAGTGACTGTCCATATTATACATCCTATCAGATTCCGGCAGGAACCTATCCGGGACAGGATGAACCGGTAGAGACAATCACCGTTAAGGCAACAATTGTTGTATCTGAGAATCTGGACGATGATACAGTGTACGATATGACGGCTGCTATTTTTGACCATGCAGATGAGATTGCATCCGAGAATGCAAAGGGAGAGGAGCTTTCCCTGGAGAATGCCACTACAGGTATGACGATACCGTTCCATGAAGGTGCTGCACGTTACTATGCAGAGCATGGAATTACAGTTGACACGAAAGGGGAATAACCGGTATGAAAGAATATAACAGTAAAAAAGTAAATACATCTCCGGTGGGACAGTCAGAGTCTGAGGGAGCTGATGTAGATGCGGTTATGAAAAAGTATGACCGTGAGTCTAATATCCGTATATGGACAGGAAAATATAAGATTGCTATCCGCGGAATTCTCATCGCCTTCTCACTGTGGTGTATTTATGTAACACTTTTTGCAACCTTCCTGGAGGAAATCCGACTGACTTCTTTCCTGGGACTGATCGTTCTGATCGGGTTTCTGACTTATCCTGCAAAGAAGTGTGACATCAGAGAGAATTATATGCCGATAAGCGATATTATTTTTATGTTGCTTGGCACAGGTGCTTTTTTGTATTTCACCTTTAACGCAAATAAGATTATCAATCAGGGTACCAGATTTGAAATCTATCAGATTATCATCGGCATTATTGGCATTCTGGCACTTGTTGAGCTTACCAGACGTTGTGTTGGTTTGCCAATCCTGATTGTAGCCGGCTTTTTCCTGATCTATGCGCTGGCTGTAGGACTTACAAACCCGGCGTTTTTTGGCAGGGTGAAATTTCTGGTGCGTAACCTTTTCTATACAAAAGAAGGTATTTTTTCCACACCAGTAAATGTATGCTCCAAGTATATTGTAGTGTTTATTATTTTTGGGGCATTCCTGGAGAGAACAGGAATTTCCAATTTCTTTATCCAGCTTGCGAACTGTGTGGCCGGAAAATATGCAGGTGGCCCTGCGAAGGTAGCAGTTATCAGTTCTGCTCTTTGTGGAATGGTTTCAGGTTCTTCTGTAGGTAATACAGTTACCACAGGTTCTGTTACTATCCCTATGATGAAAGAGACCGGATACAAGCCGGAGTTTGCAGGTGCAGTAGAAGCGGCTTCTTCTACAGGCGGACAGATCATGCCGCCGATTATGGGCGCTGCTGCATTCCTTATGGCTGATTTTATAGGAGTACCCTATTCACAGATCATCGTCAGGGCAATCCTGCCGGCATTGCTGTATTTTACTGGAATCTTTATCGCAGTTCATCTGGAAGCTAAGAAACTGGGGCTCTCCGGTATTCCGAAAGAAGAACTTCCTGTATTTAAGATCCTGATTCGTAAGATTTATTTGTTATTACCGTTGATCATGCTAGTTATCTGGGTATCAGGAAACTATATGACAATGCAGAAAGCCGCAAGTTATGCAATCGTTCTTTCTATTATAGTAAGTCTGTTTGATAAAGAGAACAGAATCAGTGTTACAAAATGTTTTGATGCCTTGGAAGCAGGTGGAAGAGGTGTTATTTCTGTAGCTGTAGCCTGTGGTGTTGCAGGTATTATTTCCGGTTCCATTACTATGACAGGTCTTGCAAATGACCTGATCAACGGAATCATCAGTGTTGCAAACGGAAAGTTAATCATTGCGCTTCTTTTGACAATGCTTTGCTGTATTGTTCTTGGTATGGGTGTTCCGACTACTGCAAACTACTGTATCATGGCAGCAACCTGTGCACCGATTCTGGTACGTATGGGAGTGCCGATTATGGCAGCTCACTTCTTTGTATTTTACTTCGGCATTGTAGCAGATATTACACCGCCGGTAGCACTTGCTGCTTATGCAGGTTCTGCAATCGCAAAATCGAACCCAATGAAGACTGCATTTACAGCTTCGAAATTGGCTATCGCGGTATTCATTGTGCCGTATGTATTCTGCTTCAATCCGTCCATGCTTCTGATCGATACCACTGCTGTCAGTGTAGTTCAGATTTTTATCACTTCACTAATCGGCGTATTTGGTCTGTCAGCATCACTGGAAGGTTTTCTGTTTGTGAAGATGCCTGCAATTGTCCGCGTTATGTTGGCTGTAGGAGGACTGATCCTTATCAATCCAACGCTTATGACGGATATTTTGGGACTGCTTCTGATCGTGGGATGCTGCGTATGGCAGACAGCGCAAAAGAAGAAAACTGCATAGAGAAGAATAGAAAATCCGGCAAAACACCAGGCTTTTGAGTGTTTTGTCGGATTTTTTTCAGAAATCCAGTTCTTTCAGATACCGTCCAAGTGCATCCTGCCAGGTGGGGAGTGGTGTGAAACCATTGGCTGTCAGTTTGCTCTTATCCAGACGGCTGTTAAACGGTCTGGCTGCTTTGGAAGCGCCATACTCTGCAGTTGTGACGGAGTTGACTGTCATGTTTTCCGGGAGATATTGCGGGTGTCCCATGGCAGCGGCCTGACGGAAGATTTCTTTTGTGAAATCATACCAGCTGATATATCCGCCCTCATTGGTTGCGTGGTAATAGCCGTATTTCTCTGTCTCGATCATATCTACCAGAAGTCTTGCCAGATCATAAGTATAAGTAGGTGTGCCGATCTGATCATTTACAACTGATAGTGTGTCGTGAGTTTTTCCAAGGTTGATCATGGTCTTGATAAAGTTCTTACCATTTTTGCCAAATACCCATGCAATACGGACGATAAAGAATTTATCAACAGTACCGGATACGGCGAGTTCACCGTCCAGCTTCGTCTGTCCATAGACATTTAATGGTTTATAGTCCTTGCAGTCCGGCTCCCATGGAGTGGTTCCCTGACCATCGAACACATAGTCAGTGGACAGATACAACATCTTGATGTCAAGCTCTTTGCACACATCAGCAATATTCTGGGTTCCGGTTACATTTACCAGACGGACCTTCGGCTGATTTTCTTCATCCTCGGCAGCATCTACAGCTGTCCATGCAGCACAGTGGATCACAGCGTCAACATTTGCTTCTTTGATGACTTTTTCTACAGAAGTCTTGTCAGTGATATCCATCTGCACATAAGGCATTGTGGTAACTGCAGTGCCGTCTGCGATTCCGCTGTAGGAAGGAGCAATGTCGCTTCCCACACCTTCATAGCCGCGTCTCGCAAGTTCGTTCATAACATCATGTCCAAGCTGACCGCCTACACCTGTTACAAAAATCCTCATAAATTATGCCTCCCCGCGGTTTGCGTACATTTTTTCGTAGTAGTTCTGGTATTCGCCGGAGATGATAGTTTCCCACCATTCTTTGTTATCCAGATACCATTTGATGGTCTTCTTGATACCGTCTGCAAATTTTGTTTCCGGTAACCAGCCGAGTTCGTTGTGAATCTTGGTCGGGTCAATGGCATAACGCATATCATGACCTTTACGGTCTGCCACATATGTGATCAGGCTTTCCGGCTTGCCAAGCTCTTTACAGATGATCTTAACAATATCAATGTTTGTCATTTCGTTGTGACCACCTACATTGTAAACTTCGCCTACACGTCCTTTGTGGATAATCAGGTCGATCGCGCGGCAGTGATCCTCTACATACAGCCAGTCACGTACATTTTCACCCTTTCCGTAAACAGGAAGTGGTTTGTCATTTAATGCGTTGGCGATCATTAACGGAATCAGTTTCTCCGGGAAATGATATGGTCCGTAGTTATTGGAGCAGCGGCTGATAGATACAGGCAGTCCGTAGGTTCTGTGGTAAGCCAGTACCAGAAGGTCTGCGGAAGCCTTGGAAGAGCTATAAGGGCTGCTTGTGTGGATCGGAGTTTCCTCTGTGAAGAACAGGTCAGGTCTGTCTAATGGAAGATCTCCGTAAACTTCATCAGTGGATACCTGATGATAACGCTTGATACCGTATTTGCGGCATGCATCCATAAGAACAGCAGTACCGATGATATTTGTGGTAAGGAAAACTTCCGGGTTTTCGATGGAGCGGTCAACGTGACTCTCTGCTGCGAAGTTTACAACCATATCAGGGTGTTCTTCTTCAAAGAGTTTGTAAACTGCTTCGCGGTCTGTGATGCTTTCTTTTACGAAACGAAAATTTGGGTTGTCCATGACAGGTGCAAGAGTGGAAAGGTTTCCTGCATAGGTCAGACAGTCCAGACAGATGATGCGGTAATCCGGGTATTTTTTTAACATGTGAAAAATAAAGTTGCTTCCGATAAATCCGGCACCGCCGGTTACGATAATGTTCATTAAAATTCTCCTTTGATTTTGAAATTATAATTACATCTTCTGCTGTAATCTGTCAGAAACAGAACTGCTGACAGATTACGGGAAGAAAGGATTGCGGGCAAATAGTTCAATTTCTGTTTAACTGAAAAAATACGGCAAAATCAGAAAACAGATTTTAAATCAGTGAAGTACGTCTAAATATTTACCATCCAGAACGTCTTTTAAATATTGGCCATACTGATTTTTTTTCAGTACCTCATAAACCTTCAGGACATCCTCTTTAGTGATCCAGCCGTTAAGATATGCAATCTCTTCCAGACATCCGATTTTACGGTGCTGGTGGCTTTCCATTGTTTTTACGAAATTGGTAGCTTCTACAAGACTTTCATGTGTGCCGGTATCCAGCCATGTGAATCCCTGTCCGAGAAGCTCTACGTTTAATTCGCCCTTTTCCAGATAGATGCGGTTCAGGTCTGTGATCTCAAGTTCGCCTCTGGCGCTTGGTTTCAGATTTTTTGCATACTCTACGACGCGATTGTCATAGAAGTATAAACCTGTGACACAGTAGTTGCTCTTCGGATGCTCCGGTTTCTCTTCAATTGAGATAGCCTTGCCTTCATGGTCAAATTCTACAATACCGAATCTCTCCGGATCATCTACATAGTATCCGAAAACAGTAGCACCTTCGCCGGATTCTGCGTTCTTTACAGCAGCTTTCAGTCTTTTCTTCAGTCCATGTCCTGCGAAGATATTATCGCCGAGGACCATGGCAACTGTATCATCACCGATAAATTCCTCGCCGATGATAAATGCCTGAGCAAGTCCGTCAGGGCTTGGCTGTACGGCGTAAGTAAGGTGTACGCCAAACTGATGTCCGTCACCAAGAAGTTCCTCAAAACGGGGAGTATCCTGCGGCGTAGAGATGATCAGGATATCGCGGATTCCTGCGTTCATCAGTACAGACATGGGATAGTAGATCATTGGTTTATCATAGATTGGCAGAAGCTGTTTGGATGTTACCATTGTAAGCGGATAAAGGCGTGTGCCAGAACCGCCGGCTAAAATAATACCTTTCATGTGTATTCTCCTTTTTCATTTGTCAGTGCAGTGAAAAATTGATGACTCTTTTAAACATATAATGTAGTCAATCGGATATTCGCAATCCGCTTTCGCTACTTGCTCATAACCAATAAGTCACTGTACTTATCGAGTTCAATATAGTGTCAGTTTGCCGGAAATCTATTTCCCGGCGTTGGTAATTGTATTATAAAAGGTGACCTTAGGTCACCTTCAAGTACTTTTTACAAAAAAGTTAAAATTTGGTTATTTTTCACAAAGAAAAATACCGGCATCTTTTGTGATAAAGAAGCCATCTTTTGTTTTTCGTGATACAAATCCTCGAAAATCTGTATATTTGTCCAGAAGATATTGGTTCTGATTTCCATGGCAGGACAGAATGTAGGAAATCAGTGGCTCTGCATCCGGGACAAGAAGGGAGTCATTATAGGATTCCCAGGAAATATCAGAAAAATACGGTGCAAGGATATCGGCACCGTTTTCTCTGCCGAAACGTTCATAAAGTCTGTCTGCGGAAAGAACGATCCTGTTATCGAAATCCTGGACCAGCTGACTGACTTCCTGCATATGATGACTGCCATAAGTGCTGCAGATTAGTTTCCCACCGGGAACGAGCACACGCTGGATTTCATTACACACAGCAGGAATGTCTTCACAGTAAAAGAGAACATGATTGGCAATCACCAGGTCAAAATTACAGCCTTTATGTGGAATTTTCGCACAGTCAAAAACTTCGAAAGAAAAACGTTTGTCTTTTCGCCCGAGTGCACGTCTGGCATCACGGATCATTCCGGAGGAAAGATCAGAGAGGGTAATGGAAATATCCTGTGGAAGAAACTGGATGTTTTGTGTCCAAAGTGCACCGTCACCACATCCAAGCTCAAGAATACGCATGCCTGGATGAATTTGGCATTGTTTATAGATCCATGGAAACCATCCCTGCTTATTTTGGGAGTAGAGACTGTGCAGGTTGATTCTGGAAGAGATATTGGAAGCATTCTGGTATTGATTCTTCATGCTTTTTTCCATACCGGTGAGGTGAATCAGGTCAAGCATCTGATTCCAGTCTATCGCGTGCTGTGAACGGATTGCTTCGGTTGTATCCTGAATGGCTTTTTCTGCCAGCTGCATCTGCCTCGATGCGGTCGCGGACGAGTTTCAGCTGAATATTCAGGGAGTTTTCCATGAAATGGTAATCAGAATCATCAATAGTCATTTCACGGATATCGTCAAGGGAAAAGCCAAGATATTTCAGAAGCAGAATCTGGGAAAGTCTTGCGAAATCTTCGTCTGTGTAAAAACGAGCGCCGGATTCTGTCACATAGGATGGTTTTAGAATATTTTGTTTATCATAGTAGCGAATGGTACGTAGTGTTACATGTGCCATGCGCGCAAATTCTCCGGAGGAGTAATAGCCATCTTTTTTCACGAAATAACCTTCTTTAAATAGTATTGTTCAAAAATAAACTGGATTACAGGAAAAGGATCACATTAGTTGAATTTTTTGCCTGTTGCCAGAAGTATAACATAGTTTACTGACAGGTTACAAGTAGCAGGTAAGAGGAGAAAATGTTGGTTACTGTTCACAGGTAGTATCCCGCGAGGTGTTTTTTGTGAGCGAAGGTCACCTACAGAACCTGCCACCGGCGGCTTCTTACGGATGCCTGGCAACAGAAAACCCGAGACATACCGCGCGAATTTATGCGAATAGCATAAATTAAGTTTGCGAAGCAAACGATACTCCTTGGGCTTTGCACAAGGAGGTTCTTATTTCCTGCATCGCGAAGCGTGTTACTGAGAACGCAGTGAACAGTAACAAATGTTGAAATATTGATATTTTTGAAAGATAGTAAAGCTTGTCTTTTCGTGGTGATTGTGCTATGGTAAATAAAAATCAAGTCAAAGATATCGATATACTTGTGGATTTTTTATACAAATCACAATATGGCAGTTCTGCCATAGCTTTTCCAAAATACAATAAATAAAAAGAAAACAATATCAAAGGTGCAGGAACAGGAGGAGCCTGATGATTAATTTATTCGATTTTACTTACTGCGGCGATTATAACCGGCAGATTCAGAATCTTGCAAGGATGGTGCCGGAGAAGTGGAGCTTTTCGGATACAGATGATAACGGAATCCTGAAAGGATACCTGGAACATACATTTAAACGCCTTTACGAAGAAAATAAGGTGTGTGAGAGAAAGAATTATGCAATATTCAATACAGGACTCTTTAATTACTATTATCAGCCGATTTATGCGTACTTTATTCCCAATCTGGTGCCGGACAGGCAGTTGTGGTTTCTGGATGGCTTTTACACAGAATATTATTTATTAAAAGAAGGAATCACCAACCTGCCACAAAAGGCATGTTATGTGGAAAATCCCGCTGATCTTGTATTTGACACGAAACTTCCGGTGATTCCGCAGTATGAGCATATTTTTGGAGATGAAGAGAATGCATCACGTCTGCCAAAAGAGGTCAGGGACAGCAGTATGAGGCTGCAGCTGTTTGATGGTGCACTAAAACAGACCAGAAGAATGCTGGAAGCGGACTATAAGACTGCAATACCACAGTACTATAATCACTCGATTCAGCTATTGATCCCAATCTGTCTGAGGCATCCGGGAAAACCGGATCTGGCGCTTGCATGTATGAAAACACCGGATGGAAGTAAATATCTGGGGCGAACTTGCCTGACACTGCGTATGGCATATCATAACGCGAGACTTCTTGCCAGAGTAGACAGAAGCTGGCTGATGTCTTCGCCCTCGGCCTGAAGATTGACATGTCTGGAAAGCTTTGCTATATTTAAAAACCAGCTATTGAGATATTTTTACGAATTTTGGTTTGTAATTGGAAGTACGATTCAATGGAATACAAGCTAATCTCTACTTGTGGCTTACTGTTTTTTGCAATTGAAACAGGGTACTTACTTGATTTGGTTAAATCATTATATAAAAATTACTACAGATAAGGAATGGTGGGAAATGAGAAATAAAAGTCTGGATGCGGCGAAGGCGGTTGCTGCATGCCTCGTGGTGTTTATTCATGTAAGCTTTCCGGGGCAGGTGGGACAGATCATAAAGGTTCTGGCCAGATGTGCAGTTCCGTTTTTCTTTATGATATCGGGATATTTTTGCTATTATGAAGGGAAGACAGCAGAGGATAAAATACCATCTAAGATTTTGCATATTTTAAAACTTTTTTTCATATCGCTTTTGTTTTATCTTGTCTGGGAATATATTATGAAGTTTCTGTCTGGGGAAGATACAGGAGAATGGCTGAAAGAACTTACGGACAGTAGTCATCTGAAAGAATTTGCTTTATATAACAGTACTTCTGTAGTGAGAGCTCATTTGTGGTTTTTGCCGGCGCTGATTTATTGCTATGCAGTTGATTTCTTTGTTGAAAAATGGAAACTTAGGAAAGCTGCATATTGTTGTATACCTGTATTGCTGGCAATGCTTTTGTGGCGGGCGGAATTTTGCAGATTTTTCGGGGGATTTTATCATACGATGGAATACAGAAACTTTCTGTTTACAGGATTTGGTTTCTATCTGACAGGACAGATGATTCATGAATATCAGGATAAGATGTATCAATGCTTTGTTCAAAAGCATACAGAAAGGCATATAAAATGGCTGCTTATTGTTGGTATGGCAGCAGGGGCAGCGCTTAGTATTCTGGAATATTCTTTTCAGAATGCCAGAGAAATTTATCTGGGAAATTGTATCGCGGTCATCTGCCTGTTTTTATGGCTTGTCTTATATGGCAAAGAAAAGAAAATTTCACCGATACTGGCGGAAATAGGGCGAAAGTACGCATTTTTGATTTATCTGCTTCATCCGGCAGTTGCCGATATAATAAAAAAATTTTCGCAGTATGTGGGAATTGACAGCAGTTTATGCTATTTATGGCTGCGTCCGCTTTTGGTGTATGGGATTACTCTGGGGATGATACAGGGCGTTTTTACGTTAAATATGCGTTTAAAAGACTGTTCGCGAAGATAGAAATATGTTATAGTAATCAGTAATTCGGCACACTGGTTACAGTAAATGCAGTAATGAAATTTGCAGAATGCACAAAGGAGAAAAAATGGCAGAACAAGATCAGGACACAAGACAGAGGGAGAAGAGAGTGAATCAGACAGAGCAGCATGATGAGAGTGTACTCAATCCGGAGATCAAGGATGAACTGGATTTGTCGAAGAAGGAAAGACGCCTGATTGAAAAAGAAAAGTTAAAAGGAATGGGAATGAAAAAGAAGCTGGAATATATCTGGATGTATTATAAACCAGCTATCTTTGGAGTGATCATAGCAATTGCACTTATCTTTGGCGTGAAAGATTTTTACGAACAGTCCAAGATAAAAACAGTCATGTCCATTTCAATGGTAAATTCAACAGTAAGTGATACCGATGAGTTCGAACAGGAAATCAAGGAAGCACTTGGGTATGGCGATGATAAGTACAGCAAAGTAGAAATAGGAGTCAACCTTACTACGGATGCTGATCCGTCAGAGTTCAATTATACTGCGCAGATGGCTTATGTGACACAGGTTCAGGCAGGAACGATCGATATTATGATCATGCCGGAGGAACTTTATCAGACTTTAAATGAAAACCAGGTATTTGTGGATCTGAAGGAACTGCTGGGCGCAGATAATTTTGAAGCATTTGGGTCGCAGACAGATACTACACATATTTCAATCACAGACAGTGAGCTTGCAGAGAAACTGGGTGTATCTTATGAACCGATGTGTATTGTAGTGCCATATTCAGCACCTGATCAGGAGAATGTTGTAAAATGGCTGGAAACACTTAATCCGGCTAAAAATTAAAAATATAAGAGATACTTGACAGATATCAGGAATCTATGGTATGTTTATCACGCCAAAATTGGTGTGGACTTTTTAGTCTTATGATAAACATAAACTTTTTTCGCCACACAATTATCATACATTAACTGTAATGATAATTGTGTGGTATTTTTTTGCGGTAATTACGGCAATAATGCAAAACTACGGGTTGTTGTAAGCGGTAGCAGATATTTTTAAAGAAAGGGGAAAAGAATGAACAATACTTTTATGAAAGAAAAACCGGTACTGCCACTGTTGGCATCTATGGCCCTGCCGATGGTACTGTCCATGCTGGTAAATTCACTGTACAACATTGTAGACAGTTTTTTTGTTGCAAAAATCAGTGAAGAGGCCATGACGGCATTGTCTCTGGTGTATCCGGTACAGAATTTTATCAATGCGATTGCGATTGGTTTCGGTGTTGGAATCAATGCACAGATATCCTTCCACCTGGGGGCAAAGAATTTAAGGAATGCAAATACGGCTGCCACGCATGGTATGCTTTTTAATATTATCCATGGCATAGTGATCACCGCGTTATGTATTCCGTTTATGCCGGTATTCCTTAAAATGTTTACAAAAGAACAGGAGGTCATTACGCTTGGAACACAGTATTCCACTATTGCCTTTGCATTTTCGGTAGTGATTATGGTCAGTCTGTCTTTTGAAAAAATTTTCCAGGCAGTAGGAAGAATGAAAATCACAATGATCAGCCTTCTGGTAGGATGTATTTCCAATATTATCCTGGATCCACTTCTTATCTTTGGCGTAGGATTTTTTCCGAAAATGGGAATTAAGGGTGCAGCACTTGCAACAGGGCTTGGTCAGGTGTTTACAGTTATTGTATATCTGATTGCATATGCGAAATGCAGTCTTCCTGTAGAAGTCAGCAGAAAATATCTGAAATTGAACAGGAATCTGGATGCCAAGTTATATATGGTCGGAGTTCCTGCGATACTGAATATTGCACTTCCATCCGTGCTGATTTCTTTCCTGAATCAGATCTTGTCCGCTTTCTCAGAAAGTTATGTAGTAGTGCTGGGAATCTATTATAAATTACAGACATTTCTGTATCTGCCGGCAAGTGGTATCGTGCAGGGAATGCGTCCTCTGATGGGATATAATTACGGAGCCGGAGAGACAAAGAGAGTAAAGAAAATATTCGGACTTTCTCTTTGCCTGAATGGAATGATCATGCTGGCGGGAACGATTATCTGCTTCGTAGCCTCAGGACCATTGATGGGATTGTTTACTGAGAATCCGGAAACAGTGAGACTGGGAACAGCAGCACTGAGAATCATCAGTATCGGATTTATTCCATCTGCAGTTTCGGTTACCGCTTCCGGTGCATTGGAAGGACTGGGAAAAGGTACCCAGTCACTGGTGATTTCTTTATTAAGATATATTATCGTGATCATTCCGGCAGCTTATGTGCTGTGCTTCTTTGCAGGAGCAGGAGTTGTGTGGAATGCGTTCTGGATCTGTGAGCTTGCAACAGCAGCAGTAGTATGTATCGGTATTAAATACTATTGGAACTGACTTCTGAAATAAATCAGACTGTCTGGCAGCGCTTTTGCAGGTGACGGTTGATCAGGAGCAAAAATACAACCGTAGAGAGAACGGAGCAGACTCCGTCAGCTACAGGTTCCGCAAAAAATGCAGCTTTTGCGTCAAAGAAAACAGGCAGGATGGCAGCACTGAGAACGAAGAGTGATTTTCTGGTTACGGAGAGTGCAAGTCCTGTTTTAGGACGATCTAGGGCAGTCAGACCGTCTACGAATACATATTGAAAGCTCAGTGGAATGATCATCAGAGTATAAGTATGGATTGCCCAGACAGAGAAACTGATATATTGTGGATCTGATGTAAATAACAGAACAAAGTACCGGGGAACAAGCCGGGAGAGAAGGAACATAATGGTGGTAAAGATAAGCATTACTCCCAGAATGTTCCTTTCTGCATCTTTGACTCTGTCAGCACGTCTGGCACCATAATTATAACTGAGGATTGCCTGTGTACCTCCGCTGATTCCAATCATCGATGAGGTGATCAGAAGCAGGTAACTTTGTGCGATGGTTGCGCAGGTAATAAACATATCTCCCTGAGATTTCCCGCCATATTTTTGAAGAATTGTGTTCAGCAGAATCAGAATGAGACTGTCAGTAGCAAGAATCAGGAAGGGCGAAAATCCCAGGGAAAGAATCCGATTCATGATTTTTGTATCATACTGTCCGAATGTAATCTTCACAGGGACTTTTTTACCAAACAGAAATCTCATGGCAAATATACATGAGAGAATCTGTGAAATCACAGTTGCAACAGCGGCACCTGCGATTCCCATATGAAAGCCAAAGATAAAAACAGGATCCAACAGGATATTACACCCTGCACCGATGAGAACGGTAAACATTCCTACAAGCGGAAAGCCCTGACAGTTGATAAAGTAATTGAGTCCTGTAGCCATCAATGCAAAGAAAGTTCCCACAGTATAAATAGTCAGATATGTATTTGCATATGGAAAAGTAGCTTCGCTTGCACCAAACCACATGAGCAGCTTATCTTTTAGTAAAAGAAAGCTGATAGTCAGCAGAATAGAGAAAATACTGAGCATAAGAAAAGAATTTGCCAGTATCTGTTCTGCTTTTTTTGTATTTTTTTCACCCATTCGGATTCCCATGGTAATGGAACCTCCGATTCCTACCAATGTGCCAAATGAAGTGAGAAGCGTGACAATAGGGCCGCATACCCCTGCACCTGCAAGTGCGAGCGTACCATGACCGGCAATATGACCGATGTACATTCTGTCAATGATGCTGTAAAGTACATTGACGAACTGGGCTGTCATGGAAGGAATGGCAAGCTGAAGCACCAGGGTGCGTATCGGAGCTTTGCCAAGATCTGCTGTTGTATTCATTTTAATTTCCTCATCCGTTTGAAAGGGACTGCTGCATCAATCTTTGCAACAGTCCCTGTTATGAAAGGTCAGATATCCTCTACGATATCTGACCTTCTATTATATATTTTACTTTCTGATTGTGTAACCGAATTAAGCAAGTTTCCTATCTGACATCAGGCTGCAGCATCTGTATCAGAGCCATCAGATGTATTATCGGAAGTTTCGCTGTTTTCTGAAGCTTTTGTGTCGGAACTATCTTCTGTAGCGCTTCCTCCACTGAGAATATAAGTGATGACCTCATCCGGTACTCCTGCTTTTGACAGATTATCCATAATTGAAGTAAAGTCAAGTGTAGCAGCATAAGCATTCATATCATCGTTGTTGTTTGCATCATAAACATCTTTCAGTGAAGCCAGATCCGGAATCTCAACAGCTTCGCCGGCACCGCCTGTAATGCTGAGAGTACCAAGCGTACTGCCCGCGTTTTCTATTGAGAGAGCAACAGAACCGGAATCTTTTTCGGAATTCAGATCCAGAACAAGTGCAAAGTTCTCAAGTATTGAGCTATAGTAATCATCTTCATTGTCTGTATCGGAAGATGGGAAAGTAATCTTATAATTACCATTTAAATTGCCTTCCTTTGCAGAAACTGTATCATAATCTTTTACTTCAATAATGGCTGAAATACTGTCAGCAAGGGAGAGTTCATAAGTTCCGTTTAATTTATCTCCATCAATCTGACCGGAGCCGGACAAAGAGTAAGTGTTGATATCATCTGATGCGATGGTAAGAAGATAACCAAAATCGGAACCATTTTCAGGCATCTGCCAGGTGAGAATTGGTGTTGTAGTGTCTCCTTCCTGAATTTCAAGTGCGCGTCCTGCGATTCTGCCGTTTTCATCTACCCAGATTTTAGTGGAGAGGTAAGAATCTTCGGAATCACTGGTGTCAGTGTCTTTCAGGGCGTTAAGACCTTTATCCACAGCAGTAGTGAAACTTTCGTATAGATTTTCGTCACTGGAGAGTTTATCGTTCCAGGTATTGAGAATGCTTTCGATGTCGCTGTCTGATTTGGCTGCTTCCAGGAGTTCAGTTGCGGTTTTGACAGCGTCCGCAGATGAAATCTGTCCTTCATATACGGTACAGTCCTGACTGATATCTCCGGCAGTAAGAGTTTCCTGACTGCTTTCGCCCTCGGTCAGATTATCAAAGAGCATGGAACCGTACTTGTCCAGAAGCGTCTCAATTACAGATGCTTCCGGCAGTGCTGATGACAGATCAGACATCAGGGAAGCTGACAGGCTGATACTGTCTGAATATGCTGAGGCAAAATTATCAGTTGGAATATCAACATCTGTATCATCAGGAGTTAACTCTTCAATATCACTTTCAATATTGGAAGCCTGTTGATCAGTCGCTTCTTTCAGATTTGTTTTAAAATATTTATCGGAGAGTTCTGGAATACGCATGTAGACATCCTGACTTTCCGGATCAAGATAATATTCTAAAGAACAGATCTGATTATCATTGAGGAGGACTTTCATCAGAAGCCCTTCTTTTCCATCAGTAAAAGAGACGGTATTGGCAAGTGTGATGTCATTTAACCAGGAAATATCAAACGGTGCAACAAATCCAAGAAGAGAGCGACCGGAATCTTCGATTTTCAGAGATATATCGCTCTGCATTCCGGACACAAGAGCCTGGCTTTCTTCTATAGAGGCTGCATAGGAAGATGCCATATTTTTTACTTCCTCTGCCCATGCATTTTTTTCAATGGAAGCATAGTCGTCTGCAGCAAACGCTGTAGATGGAATGACAGCGGTGCCCAGAAGAGCTGCTGTACAGATTGCTGTTGTTTTTCTTAACCATTTTTTCCTTGTTTTCATAAAGAGCCTCCTTCTGTTCTTATATGAATCTTATGTAGTAGTTTTTGCTTTCAGAATATCTGTTTTCGCAGTATTGGAAAGCAAAAGAATATTATTCAGACAAAAATATTGGCTGAAATTATAATCTACAACAATTTTACCAGATGTGTATGAAAAAAGCTATGAATTTTCGACAAATTGTGAAAAAATATCGATTTTTTGTTACTGGTCACGTAGTGAACAGCAATAATTTTTTAAAAAATAAATGTTATAGAAAGATATCAATATATAAATTAAAACTATATATCCGTATAAAAATTTGGTATATGCAGATTTCTTGACAGTTTCACATAAAAATAATATACTACTATTCATACTAAAACACTATGAAATAGTAAAAACAGAAACTCTATATGTTGATACAGATATTTTGGAGCTTTTGATATGATTATATCTTTTACAAGGGGAATATGGACATGGAATTTCAGACTAAATTATTACATGGAAAATCAGTAGATAATTACGCAAATGGCTCCACAGTGCCGCCGATCAGTCTGGCAAATGCGTTTGCCTATGAGTCATCAGAACAGCTGGAGAAAGTATTTCAGAACCAGGCACCGGGTTTTGCGTATACTAGAATTGCAAATCCTACAGTGGATGCCTTTGAACGAAGAGTAAATGAGCTGGAAGGCGGAATCGGAGGTGTAGCCTGTTTCCTCCGGAATGTCAGCAGTTACCTTGTCGCTGCTTAATATTCTGCAGGCGGGCGATGAGGTGATTGCCGGAAGCGCATTGTTTGGAGGAACTTTGGACCTTTTTCATGACCTGGAGTCATTTGGAATCAAGGTACATTTTATTCCGAGAGTAGAAAAAGAACTGATTGAGCCGCTTCTGACTGAGAGAACTAAGGCGGTATTTGGTGAAATCATAGGAAACCCGGCGTTGAATGTAATGGATGTGCGTGAGACTGCAGATTTCCTCCATGGAAAAGGTGTGCCGCTGATTGTAGACAGTACAACGGCTACTCCGTATCTTCTTAATCCGATTCAGTATGGTGCAGATGTGGTCGTACATTCCACTTCAAAGTATATAAACGGAAGTGGAGATGCCATCAGCGGAATTATTATTGACAGTGGAAACTTCTCGTGGAATCCGGAGAGATATCCGGGAATGAAAGAATATAAAAAGTATGGAAAATTTGCTTATCTGGTGAAGCTTTAGAAATGGAATCTGGCGAAATATGGGAGGCTGTCTGGCTCCGATGAATGCCTATCTGAATATTATCGGAATGGAGACACTTGGTCTGCGTATGGAGCGGGTCTGTGAGAATGCTTTCCAGCTTGCGCAGGCATTGGAGAAGCTGGAAGACGTATCTGTCGATTCTCCGTTGTTGAAATCCAGTCCATACCATGAGCTTGCCCAAACAAGCTTTCATGGAAAAGGTGGTGCGATCCTGACTATCCGTACCGGCTCGAAAGAACGGGCATATCAGCTGATCAATCATCTGAAATATGTAAAGATTGCCACGAATATCGGAGATGTGAGACGCTGGTAATTCATCCGGCGTCTACGATTTATATTCACAGTACGCCGGAAGCAATGGCTGAGGCCGGTGTATATGCTGATACGATCCGCATCAGTGTGGGAATTGAGGATGCGAAGGACCTCATTCAGGACTTTACAGAAGCTGTAGAGAGCCTTAAGGAAGACTAAGTAAAATATGTGGCTCGATACCGAATAACTGCTCCGCGTTTTATCAGGAGGAACTTGCCGATTCGGTTAAATGCACAGGTTCAGTCTGTGAACGATTTCCTTGATATCATCTATTTCTATAGAAGAATAATTCATAATATATACATTATCGGGCGCCTCGCCGGGAACATGATAGTAACCGGACAGAGGCGCCATTTTTATGCTCTGCGTACCGGCTGACTGGATCAGTTTTTCTTCTGGTTGTGAGGTTTCAGATTTTTCATAAGAAAATGAACGCCGGCCTCCTCGCCTGAGATTGTGACGAAATCATTTAACCGGCTGTTTCTGATAGCAGTAATCAGGGCATCACGCTTGGAGTGATAATAGTTTCTAAGTCTGTTGATATGTTTTTCAAAATAACCCTCCTGAATAAACTTTGCAAGTGTATACTGTTCGAAATTAGACACAGTGCAGGAATAGAAGGAAAGCTTTTTATAAAATTCATCCAGAAGTTGTCTGGGCAGGACCATATAGCTGATACGGACAGTTGAGGAGAGTGTCTTGGTAAAAGTGTTCATGTAAATGACCTTATCAGAGACATCAATGCTCTGTAATGTGGGAATCGGCTGCCCCGCTCAGGCGAAGCTCGCTGTCGTAATCGTCTTCGATAATATATCGGTTTTCTCCCCTGGAAGCCCAGCCAAGAAGCTCATAACGTCTGCTGGATTGGCATGACGATTCCGGTAGGGTAGTGATGGGATGGGGAGATATGCAGGATATCAGCCTTCTTTTCTTCCAGTTCGGAAACTTTTACCCCGTCATTGTCCATATCAATATACTGGCATGGTACCTGCCAGCTCTTATAAATCTGAGGAATCTTTCTGTATCCCGGATTTTCCACTGCGTAAACCTTGTCTTTGCCAAAAAGCTGGATCAGAAGTCCGTACAGGTATTCCGTACCGGCACCTACGATGATCTGTTCCGGCAGGACGGTCATTCCACGGAATTCTTTTAAGTATGTGGCGATAGCCTTGCGGAGGAAAAAAATGCCGCCGCATGGAGGGTTCGTCATCAGCTGCATCTGATTTTCATTTAAAACTTCGCGGACCATTTTTGTCCAGATGGTGAACGGGAAAAGCTCAGATTGTGTCTGATTACTGGAAAAATCAGCCAGATATCCGGAATCTCCGCTTGTGAGAGGAATCATTTCTTTTGTGATATTTTTTTTTTCGATTTCCACAGCTTTCTTAAAATCGGTAACATAGAAGCCACGTTTTGGCATGGAATAGATATAACCTTCTGCAATAAGCTGTTCGTAAGCATTTTCTACAGTAATCACGCTTATACCCAGATTTTTTGCAAAAGAGCGCTTGGATGGTAATTTTTCCCCAGGCTTGATATTTCCCTGTAAAATGTCATTTTTGATGCATTTATATAAATATTCATACAGAGAATCTGACCCTGTATTTGTGAAATTATAGGTAATCATTTGTAATATTTTCTCCAATCTGACCTTACTGAATATATCTGAATTGACGATTTAAATATATTCACTTTTGCATTATACTCTGTTCATGCTGATTCGTACAGAAAAAATTGAAATAAATTCTATGCATTGCGAAGCGTGCTACTGAAAACGGAGTGAACAGTAACATGATTACTACGATTAACGGTGGAAAAGAGAATCAGAAAATTACAAGATACGAAACAGAGAGGAGATTTCACATGGAAAACAGATATGAATTAAATAAGCAGCTTGCACAGATGTTAAAAGGCGGTGTCATCATGGATGTTACCACACCGGAGCAGGCAAAGATCGCAGAGGCAGCAGGTGCATGTGCAGTTATGGCACTGGAACGAATTCCGGCAGATATCCGTGCAGCAGGTGGTGTTTCCAGAATGAGTGACCCGAAGATGATCCAGGGAATCCAGAATGCAGTTTCGATTCCGGTCATGGCGAAATGCAGAATCGGACATTTTGTGGAAGCACAGATACTCGAAGCAATCGAGATTGACTATATCGATGAGAGTGAAGTGTTATCTCCTGCTGATGATATTTATCATATTAATAAGAGAAACTTCAAAGTTCCGTTTGTATGCGGTGCAAAAGATCTGGGAGAAGCACTTCGAAGAATCAATGAAGGCGCGTCCATGATCCGTACAAAAGGTGAGCCGGGAACAGGAGATATCGTACAGGCAGTACGCCATATGCGTAAGATGAACAGTGCGATCGCACAGCTTACAAGTATGAGAGAAGATGAACTTTTCGAGGCTGCAAAACAGTTCCAGGTACCATACGAACTGGTAGAATATGTACATAAAAACGGCAAACTTCCGGTAGTAAACTTCGCAGCGGGTGGTGTTGCGACTCCTGCCGATGCAGCTTTGATGATGCAGCTTGGCGCAGAAGGCGTATTCGTTGGTTCTGGTATCTTCAAATCCGGTAATCCTGCAAAAAGAGCCAATGCGATCGTAAAAGCAGTGACAAACTATACAGATGCAAAGATGATCGCAGAATTATCCGAAGATCTTGGAGAGGCCATGGTTGGTATCAATGAAAGTGAAATTCAGATCCTTATGGCGGAAAGAGGCAAATAATGACGATAGCAGTTTTGGCAGTACAGGGCGCATTTATTGAACATGAGAAAAAACTGGAGAAACTGGGTGCAGACTGTATTGAACTCAGAAAAGCAGAAAATCTGTCACAGCATTATGACGGGCTGGTGCTTCCGGGAGGCGAGAGTACTGTACAGGGGAAACTTCTGAAAGAGCTTGGAATGTTCGATACCATTAAATCCCAGATAGAATCAGGAATGCCGGTTCTGGCTACCTGTGCGGGAATGATTCTGCTTGCAGAAGAACTGGAAGGCGGCGAGGTAGGGCATTTACAGACCATGCCGGTGACAGTGAAACGAAACGCTTACGGAAGACAGCTTGGCAGCTTTCATACAGAAGCCAGACTGGAAGGAATTGGAGAAATTCCTATGACATTTATCCGTGCTCCATATGTGGCAGAAGTGGGAGATGGAGTACAGATACTTGCGAAAGCAGAGGAAAAAATCGTGGCAGTGAAATATAAAAATCAGCTGGCACTGGCATTTCATCCGGAACTGGACGAAAATGATGAAATTCATAAAGTGTTTCTGAAAATGTGTGAGAGATAAAGAAAAAAGAAATCCTGAAGATCAGATTTAAATGAAGCAAGAGAGCTGCTGAGATATCTGATTTTTCAGGATTTCTTTTTTATCAGAACATTAAATTTGATTTGAAGTTAATTTGAAGTTAATTTTGCGGCTGCCTCGTTATAACTGGTAGCGGTAAAGAAAATAACAATTATCTGTGAGTCCTTTTTTCAATAAGTCCAAGGATTCCGTACAGGATAATGGCGATGATGCACAGGATGATAATGGACATCAGCACCCAGGTAAGTTTAAAGGTCTGGCTGGAATAAATGATCAGATAGCCAAGTCCTTTCCGGGCACCGATAAATTCTCCTATGATCACACCTACCAGACACAGACCTATGTTTACTTTCATAACACTAAGCAGCAGCGGAACAGAAGATGGAAGAATAATTTTTGTAAGTTTTTCTTTCTTGCCGCCGCCGAGTGTTTCGATGAGCTTGAGTTTTTCCGGGTCTGCTTCACAGAATCCTGTATAGAGATTCAGAATCGAACCAAAAACAGCGACTGACATTCCACAGACGATAATTGTCCGCTCATTGGCACCAAGCCATACGATAAGCAAAGGTGCCAGTGCCGATTTTGGAAGGCTGTTCAATACAACCAGATAAGGCTCTGTGATTTTCGCAATTCTGGGACAGATTCACAGAAGAACTGCCATACCTGCACCCAGAAGCACCACGAAGAGAAAACTGATCAGAGTTTCTGTGATGGTTACAGAAAGGTGCGGAAAAATAGAACCATCTTTGCACATGCTGTAAAAACTATGCCAGATCATACATGGACTGCTGAAGATAAAAGAGTCGATCAGTCCTGCTCTGGCGGAAATTTCCCACAGAATCAAAAAGAGAAGAAGAATAAAAATTCTCAGGAAACTGATGAATTTCTTTTCTCTTTTCTGACGGCATATATATTGTTGCTGATAGTATGAAGATTCAGGCATCATGGTTTAACTCCTTCCAGATGAGATTAAAGTAGGATTTGAAATCTGGTGCATTTCTGGAAGACATCGGGGTACGGTTTTCAAGATTGAAATGGATTGGTACGATTTTACGAATAATGGCAGGCCGGGATGAGAGAATAATAACCCGGTCTGCCATGCTGATGGCTTCTGAAATGTCATGGGTGACAAGAATTGCAGTTTTTTTCTCCTGCTTAAGGATTTTACCGATGTCATCGCTGACATTGAGCCTGGTCTGATAATCGAGGGCAGAGAATGGCTCATCAAGCAGCAGAAGCTCCGGCTTTAATGCCAGAGTCCGGATCAGTGCAGCTCTCTGGCGCATTCCGCCGGATAACTGCGAAGGGCGCGCCAGACGGAATTTGTCCAGACCGTAATCAGAAAGAATCTGATCGACATAGGAAAGTTTTTCGGTGGTGAGTTCTCCGCGAATCTCCAGTCCAAGAAGAACATTTTTATAAATTGTCCGCCACTCCAATAGATGGTCTTTCTGCAGCATATATCCGATACGGCGGTCACCGGAAGTGACAGGGATGCCATCGAGAAGAATCTGTCCCTGTTCTGGCTGGATCAATCCGCAGATCAGATTCAGTAATGTGGATTTTCCACATCCGGAAGGCCCGACAATGGCGAGAAATTCGCCGGGCATCAGTTGAAAGGATATATGAGAAAGAGCAGGGGTTTCCCCCGTTAAGTCGTGGTAGGAGAGACTGACATCTGTAATATCCAGCAGTGGTTTCATACAGATACCTCCATTTATAATAGTGGGATTATAAGTTTTATATTATCGGATAAAAAACGGTAATGATTTAGTATCCTGAGGAATTTTGACATTTTCATGCCAAAACGCCTCGCGGGATAGTGTCGTGTGAATAGTAACGACGTATGAACAGTAACGTTTTTTATAATTTATGATATGCAGAAAGCGTAAGGTATGATATAATGGATAAACTATAGTATTTTGACTGTAATTACAAGTAAGACCGAAAATCATACCAACATAAAGTATAAAAGGGTTACTGTTCACTCGCCACTATCCCGCGAGGTGTTTTGGCATGAGAATGCCAAAATCTCGAGACATACCGCGCGTATTTATGCGAATAGCATAAATTCTGTGCATCGCGAAGCGTGTTACTGGGCACGGAGTGAAAAGTAACATAAAAGGTGTTTCTGAGAACGGAGTGAACAGGAACTAAAAGGTTACTGCGCATACAGTGAACAGGAACTATAAAAGATCAGACGGATGCTGTAAGAAACTGTAAAAGAAAGTGTAAACAAATGAGAGATAAGAAAAAAGCGATACTTAACACCGTCTTTCTGATCCTTGTGTTTTCCCTGACCGTATATATGGTATTTCGGGGCGAGGATCTGGGCGAGATCATTCATACAGTGCAGCAGGCTGATCTGGTTTATCTTCTGATCAGTGTGGTTTGCGTAGTATTATTTATACTTGGGGAGTCAGTGATCATTTTTTATATGATGCGAACCCTGGGAGCAAAAGTGAAGATGGGACATTGCGCTCTGTATTCTTTTGTAGGTTTCTTTTTCAGCTGCATCACTCCGTCAGCATCCGGCGGACAGCCAATGCAGATTTATTATATGAAAAAGGACAAACTGCCGATACCGGTCACTACACTGGTTCTGATGATCGTTACCATTACTTACAAGGCGGTTCTGGTTGTAATCGGTCTGGTGATCTGGCTGTTTGGAAAGGGATTCCTGAAAGGCTACCTCGGACAGTATATGTGGGTGTTTTACCTGGGAGTAGGGCTGAATATTTTTTGTGTTACCTTTATGCTGATCCTTGTATTTGCTCCGGGTCTGGCGAAATGGATCATGGTAAAAGGTCTGAAACTGATTGAGCATTTTCGTTTTCTTAAGCCCAAGAAGTCAAGACTTGAGAATCTGGAAGCATCTATGGATCAGTATCATGAGACAGCTGCTTTCTGGGCAGGACATAAGATGGTGATTTTGAAAGTATTTCTGATCACAATGGTGCAGAGAATTATGTTATTTACAGTTACATACTGGGTATATCGTTCGCTGGGATTTCGAGGATATTCGATCGTGACCCTTACGATTTTACAGTCAGTTATATCTGTTTCTGTTGATATGCTGCCTTTGCCCGGGGGAATGGGGATCAGCGAATCTCTTTATCTGGTGATGTTTGCGCCGGTTTTTGGAGAGGCATTGCTTCCGGCTATGCTGCTTAGCAGAGGAATTTCCTATTATGCACAGATGCTGATCAGTGCGGCAATGACCTGTGTGGCACATCTCGTGATAGGAAGAAAAGAACAAGAAGAAAAGTAGGGGGGAATTATGTTATTAGGATTTTATGATTATACGGTGGTGCTGACATATATCAGTCTTGGAATCTCAGTATTTGGAATTACAAGAGCGTTGGAGGGGAACTTCAAGATTGCGATTTTCTGTCTGGCACTTTCCGGATTGTGTGATATGTTTGATGGAAAAATCGCCAGGACGAAGAAGAATCGTACAGATGATGAGAAAAGTTTTGGAATCCAGATAGATTCTCTGTGTGATGTGGTTTGTTTCGGAATCTTTCCGGCAATGATCTGCTATTGCCTTGGAGTTAACACATCAGGAGGAGTCGCAGCATTGATCTTTTACAGTGTTGCATCAGTGATTCGTCTTGCATACTTCAATGTGACAGAAGCAAAAAGACAGAGTGAAACCTCTGAGAACAGACAATATTATCAGGGGCTTCCGATTACATCTATGGCGATCATTCTGCCATTTCTCTATCTTATGAGACGGTATTGTGGATTATATTTCCTGATTGTGATACATATTGCGGTAATCGTAGTAGGTCTTCTGTTTATCTTAAATATTAAGGTAAAGAAACCGCAGAATCCTGTGCGTGTTCTGCTGGTAGCAGTGGTGGCACTTGCACTTGCGAAGATGTTCCGTTTGATATAAAATGAATATGACTGTTGACTGGCCGCAGCGGTTCCTGAATGTAGGGAGGCTGCGGCTGTATTTTATTTTGCTGGCATATTACTGTTCAATAGTGCATAGTAATATGATTTGCAATGAACGGCATCACATGCAGTTACAATTGGAGGAAAACAAATGAAGTATATTGACAGAAAAGGGAATATAACCATTGAAGAAAACAGTCAGGATAAACTCCTGAGACATTTATATAATGATCGTGGCGGACGACTTTGCCTGAAGCTCCTGATCAGGCCTTTTGTGTCAAAAGCGGCGGGAATAGTATTGAACACCAGACTTTCTGCCAGATTTGTACCTGATTTTGCAGAACACAATAAAATAGATCTGAGTCTTTATGAGAAACAGAACTTTTCTTCATGGAATGATTTTTTCAAAAGGCGTATCCGAAAAGAGGAACGGCCGATAGATATGCGGGAGAATATACTGGTAAGTCCCTGTGATGGAAAACTTTCTGTACACAGGATCAGTTCGGATTCCCGCTTCAATATCAAAGATACAGAATATACAGTCGGACAGCTTCTGAAAAATGAACAGCTTGCCAGACGATACACAGATGGATATGCACTGATTTTCCGCCTGACAGTGGATGACTATCACCACTACTGTTACGTTGCGGATGGCAGAAAGTCCGAAAATGTGACACTTCCCGGAGTTTTTCATACAGTAAATCCGGCGGCAAATGATGTATACCCTATCTATAAAGAAAATGCCAGAGAATATTGTCTGTTGAAGACGGAGAAATTTGGTACGCTCCTGATGATGGAAGTTGGAGCGATGATGGTTGGGAAAATTTCGAATCTTCAGAAAAAGACTGCTACAGTAAAGAAAGGGCAGGAGAAAGGCAACTTTGAGTTTGGCGGTTCTACAGTAATTCTGTTATTACAGCCAGGAAAAGTCCGTATCGATTATGACTTGCTCGATAATACGGAAGAAGGATATGAAACCATTGTAAAAATGGGGGAACGTATCGGAGAATGTAAAAAAGTAAAAAAGCATTACGTTTTGTAAAAAACAGCTGAAAAATGAAATATGCATCAAATATGCATCTGAAAGATATACGGTGCTAAAAGAGAGGAATAAAAAAGCATTGAATAAACGAAATTATCAGAAAGAACTGGAGAAACTTATAGATCAGGCACAGAAGGAACAGAAAGTCCCAAGTCTGTTTCTTCACAGTTGCTGCGCACCTTGCAGCAGTTATGTGCTTGAATATCTGTCTCAATATTTTAACATTACAGTTTTTTATTATAATCCAAACATTTATCCGGAAGAGGAATATCAGAAACGTGTACATGAGATCACACGTCTGGTAAATTCCATGGAATTTGTTCATCCGGTAAAACTGGTAGAGGGTCACTATGATCCACAGGAATTTTTCCAGATGGCAAAAGGCCTGGAGAATGTACCGGAAGGTGGCGAACGCTGCTTTAAATGTTATCGTCTGCGAATGGAAGAAGCGGCACGTCTGGCAGCAGAAGGTGGATTTGACTATTTTACGACCACTCTGTCAATCAGCCCACTCAAGAATGCTGCCAAGATTAATGAAATCGGAGAAGAACTGGCAGAAATCTATCATGTAGAGCATCTTCCATCTGATTTCAAAAAGAAAAACGGCTATAAACGCTCTATAGAACTCTCACATGAATACGACCTCTACCGCCAGAATTATTGTGGCTGCGTCTACTCCAGGTGAGAGGCAGAAGATCGAAACTACTACTTTGCAATCCAGAAAAAATATGATACACTGACACATAAAAGTAATTATGAAAAATAAGAAGAAACGAGGAAAAATACTATGGCACAGCTTTGGGGCGGACGTTTCACAAAAGAAACAGACAAACTTGTATATAACTTTAACGCATCAATCTCCTTCGACCAGAAATTTTACGAGCAGGATATCAGAGGAAGCAAAGCACATGTAGCGATGCTTGCAAAACAGGGAATCCTGACATCAGAAGAAAAAGATCAGATTGAAGCAGGACTGGACGGAATCCTTGAAGATGTAAAATCTGGAAAACTTGAGATCACATCTGAATATGAAGATATCCACAGCTTTGTAGAAGCAAACCTCATCGACAGAATCGGAGATGCAGGAAAGAAGCTTCACACAGGAAGAAGCCGTAACGACCAGGTAGCTCTGGATATGAAACTTTATGTAAGAGATGAGATCGACGAGACAGATGAGCTTGTGAAGAAACTTCTCGAAGCACTTCAGAAAATCATGGAAGAAAATGTCCACACATATATGCCAGGCTTTACCCATCTTCAGAAAGCACAGCCAGTTACATTGGCTCATCATGTTGGCGCATACTTTGAAATGTTTGTACGTGACAGAAGCAGACTTGCAGATATCCGTAAGAGAATGAACACCTGTCCTCTGGGTGCAGGTGCTTTGGCAGGAACAACTTATCCACTTGACAGAGAATACACCGCACAGCTTCTTGGCTTCGACGGACCGACAAGAAACAGTATGGATTCCGTTTCAGACAGAGACTATGTAATTGAACTTCTGTCTGCATTCTCCACGATCATGATGCACATGAGCCGTTTCTGCGAAGAAATCATCATGTGGAACTCTAACGAATATCGTTTCGTGGAAATCGATGATGCTTACAGTACAGGAAGCAGTATCATGCCGCAGAAAAAGAATCCGGATATCGCAGAGCTGGTAAGAGGAAAGACAGGACGTGTATACGGTGCGTTAGCATCCATCCTTACCACCATGAAAGGAATCCCGCTTGCATACAACAAAGATATGCAGGAAGATAAAGAACTTACCTTTGACGCAATCGACACAGTAAAGGGTTGCCTTGCCCTCTTTACAGGAATGATTTCTACCATGCAGTTCAATAAACAGAACATGGAAGCAAGTGCAAAGAATGGCTTTACAAATGCAACAGATGCAGCAGACTATCTGGTAAATCATGGAGTGCCTTTCCGCGATGCTCATGGTATCGTAGGCCGTCTGGTGCTTACATGTATTGATAAGGGAATCTCTCTGGATGAACTTCCACTTGAAGATTATAAAGCAATCAGCCCTGTATTTGAAAACGACATCTATGAAGCAATCAGCATGCGTACCTGCGTAGAGAAACGTATGACCATCGGAGCTCCGGGACCGGATGTGATGGAGAAAGTGATCGCAGAGAATAAAAAATATCTGGAAGAAAACTAAAAAAATACTTGCATTTTACTTTAGTTTGGTATAGTATGTACAAGAAAGACAGATGTGCGCAATATAAAGACACACAGATAAAAATGTCCGCGAGAGATATCAGGTCGCTGATAAGTATCAGGGTATTTTCCAGATGCAGATTTATGTAGCGAAGTAGATGGAGAACATCCAGCTGGCCAGATTAGTACAATGAAAATGCGGATAGTAGATAAAGAGGAGAAAGATATTATGAGTGAGAAGCTTAGAGTTGGTATTTTAGGTGCTACAGGTATGGTAGGTCAGAGATTTATTTCTCTGCTTGAGAATCATCCATGGTTTGAAGTAGTAACTGTAGCTGCAAGTCCAAGAAGTGCAGGAAAAACATACGAAGAGGCAGTTGGCGGAAGATGGAAAATGGATACTCCAATGCCGGAAGCTGTAAAAAAACTGATCGTTATGAACGTAAATGAAGTAGAGAAAGTTGCTGCAACAGTTGATTTTGTATTTTCTGCAGTAGATATGTCAAAAGAAGAGATCAAGAAGATCGAAGAAGAATATGCTAAGACAGAGACACCGGTTGTTTCCAACAACAGTGCTCACAGATGGACACCGGATGTACCTATGGTAGTGCCGGAAATCAACCCGGAACACTTCGATGTAATCGAATCCCAGAAGAAACGTCTTGGAACAACACGCGGATTTATCGCTGTTAAACCAAACTGCTCTATCCAGAGCTACGCTCCTGTATTAACTGCATGGAAAGAATTTGAGCCATATGAAGTAGTTGCTACTACATATCAGGCAATCTCCGGAGCAGGTAAAACATTCAAAGACTGGCCGGAAATGGTTGGAAACATCATTCCATACATCGGCGGCGAGGAAGAGAAGAGTGAGAAAGAGCCGTTAAGAATCTGGGGTAAAGTAGAAGACGGTGTGATCAAACCGGCTACAGAACCTGTTATCACATGCCAGTGCATCCGTGTACCGGTATTAAACGGACATACAGCAGCTGTATTTGTTAAATTCCGCAAGAAACCAACAAAAGAACAGCTGATCAAAGCATTGGTAGAGTTCAAAGGACTTCCACAGGAATTAGAGCTTCCAAGTGCTCCGAAGCAGTTCATCCAGTACCTTGAAGAGGACAACCGTCCACAGGTTACAGAGGATGTAAACTTCGAACATGGTATGGGCGTATCCGTAGGACGTCTTCGTGAAGATACTGTATATGACTGGAAATTCGTAGGACTTTCCCATAACACAGTAAGAGGTGCAGCAGGCGGAGCAGTTCTCTGTGCTGAGACATTAAAAGCTAAAGGATATATTCAGGCGAAATAATAAATAAAATTATTGAAAAGGGGCACTGGTTTTTGGTGCCTCTTTTTTTCTGGATTATTTAGAGATAGGGGGATAATGAAAGATGAGAGAAAAAGTTCTGACGACAGTAGTAACTTTTGGAACAACCACACAGGCAATCGCAATGGAACGTGAATGTAAAAAGACTGGATTTGAAGGAAGGCTGATTCCTGTACCCAGGGAAATTTCTGCTTCCTGCGGACTTGCGTGGAAATGCATAGAACAAGGAGAAGAGGAAACAGATTCTTATATGAAAGAACAGGATTTAGAGTATGAGAAGATTTATCGTATTCTTATATAAAATCCTTATATTTATTGATTTATCCAATAAGTAACATCGGCTCTGAACTTTGACGGGCTTATAAATGCATGGTACAATCAGGTAAACAGACAGGCAAGTTTTCATCCACTGCTTAGTGCTCTTTGAAATCTGGTGTACCAACAAGATTATTTTGAGAACCAACTAGCAGGGAGACTGCTTGATTTAATTAAAGGCGGATGATGGATGTTTGCTTGGAAGATTAATATATTGGGGGCGAAGTTTATGAAAAAAGAAACAGATAATGTACGTCTGACACAGCTTGCCAGTGCAGCAGGTTGCGGTGCAAAAATTGGACCGAAAGTACTGGCAGAGGTAGTTGGGAAACTGCCGAAATTTACAGATCCGATGTTATTAGTAGGACCGGAAACATCAGACGATGCGGCGGTATACAAAATAAATGATGAGCTGGCAATGATTCATACGGTAGATTTCTTTCCGCCGGTGGTAGATGATCCATATATGTATGGACAGATTGCAGCAGCCAATGCGTTGAGCGATGTCTATGCAATGGGTGGTGTTCCAAAACTGGCATTGAATGTAGTAGCATTTCCAAACTGCCTTGGACCGGAAGTTCTTGAAGAAATCCTGCGCGGCGGTGCAGACAAGGTTATGGAAGCCGGTGCAGTTCTTGCTGGCGGACATACGATCAATGATAAAGAACCGAAATATGGACTCTGTGTCACCGGTTTTGTACACCCAGATAAAATGTGGAAAAACTATGGCGCCGAGGCAGGAGACATTCTGATTCTTACCAAGCCATTAGGATGTGGAATCCTCAATACTGCCATCAAAGCAGAGATGGCCTCCCGGGAAGAAATTGAAAGAGTACAGAAAGTTATGGCGAAGCTGAACAAATACGCAGCAGAAATTGCATTAAAATATACGATTCACAGCTGCACAGACGTAACCGGATTCAGTCTTGCCGGACACAGCCTGGAGATGGCAAAAGGAAGCCATAAGACATTGGTGATCCAGACAGAAAACCTTCCGATTATAAAAGGCGTTGAGGAATATGCACAGATGGGCCTGATTCCTGAAGGGGCATACAGAAACCGTGACTTCGCAGGCAGTGAAGTAAGAAGTGAGATCAAAGAACTCTGGATGGAAGATCTGGTATTTGATCCTAGACATCCGGCGGACTTCTCCTGGCAGTACCACCGGAAGAGGCAGATGCTCTGGCGAAAGAACTGTCAGGAATGGATATTTTTGGAGGTATCATTGGATATGTAACAGAACCGCAGGATAAAGCGGTGATTTTCGAATAAGAAATAAGTTTTACAGATAATTACAAATCCGTGCATAAAATTCTGGAATTGTATGACGATTTTGGTTGTACAATAGATATGAAAATGCTATAATGTATGAAAATAAATACATTTGCGGAGGTGTAATTATGAATTATGAAGATGTACAAAAAGTGTCAAATGCGGCGAAGGCCAAGAGCAATCTGGTAAACACCAACTTCTTCAAGTACTTTGTACGCGCGGTCATGGCGGGATTCTTTATTGATATGGCCATGATCTACAGTAATGTAGTTGGAAATGTTTTCTCCAAGACCACGCCGGAATGTGGGAAAATTTCTGGCGAGCTTTGGTATTCTCGATTGCAGTACTTTTGATCAGCTTCGTAGGCGGTGAACTTTTTACCGGTAATAATATGGTAATGGCATTCGGAGCCTTTGATAAACAGGTAAGCTGGAAAGAAGCTGGCAAGGTATGGGGCGTAAGCTACCTCGGAAACTTTGTAGGATGTTTTATTATGGCAGTGCTTTTTGCATGGGCAGGAGCATCCGGAACTGCAGATTATTTTGCGGGATTTATCGGAAACAAGCTGAGTATCCCGCTTGGACAGATGTTTTTCAGAGCAGTGCTTTGCAACTTCTTCGTCTGTCTTGGTGTACTCTGTGGTATGAAACTGAAAAGTGATGCAGGAAGATTTCTGATGATTACCATGTGTATCTCAGGATTCGTTGTAAGTGGATTTGAGCACTGCATCGCAAATATGGGAATCTTTGTTACCGCATACTGTCTGGTACCTGGATTATCCATCGGAGCCATGGTTAAGAGCATGGTAGTTGTAACATTAGGAAATATGGTGGGTGGTGCCTTATTACTGGCATGGCCGCTTAGAAAGATGAGTGCAGATAAATAATATGTCAAAAGCTTTATACATAGCCGAAAAGCCCAGTGTGGCACAGGAATTCGCGAAAGCTTTGAAAATCAACGGACAAAGACGGGACGGCTACCTGGAATCTTCAGACAGTGTGGTGACTTGGTGTGTCGGACACCTGGTCACCATGAGCTACCCGGAAAAATATGATATCAAATACAAAAGGTGGAGTTTAGATACCCTGCCTTTTTTGCCGCGCGAATTTAAATATGAAATAATCCCTGGGGTACAGAAACAGTTTGAGATTGTAAAAGGACTGTTAAACAGGGAAGATGTGGATACTATTTACGTGTGTACCGACTCCGGACGTGAAGGAGAATATATCTATCGTCTGGTCGCACAGATGGCAGGTGTCCATGGAAAGAAAGAAAAGAGAGTCTGGATCGACTCTCAGACAGAAGAAGAAATCATGCGAGGAATCAGAGAGGCAAAAGATCTGTCTGCTTATGACAATCTTTCCGCTTCAGCCTATCTTCGGGCGAAAGAAGACTATCTGATGGGAATAAATTTTTCCCGCGTGCTGACACTGCGATATGGAAACAGTGTGTCAAATTATTTAAATACGAAACATCAGGCCATTTCCGTTGGGCGTGTGATGACCTGTGTGCTTGGAATGGTAGTGCGAAGAGAACGGGAGATTCGGGTATTTGTAAAAACGCCGTTTTACCGGGTGCTCAGTAGCATTGCGCTTGAGGGAGAAAACTTTGAAGGGGAGTGGAGGGCTGTTGAGGGCAGCCGGTATTTCCAGACTCCTTATTTGTATAAAGAAAACGGATTTAAAGAGAAAGCATACGCAGAGAAGCTGATACAGGAGTTGTCTGTCAACCAGCCGTTGCAATGTGTGGTGGACAAGGTTGAGCGAAAGAAAGAAAATAAAAATCCTCCGCTTTTATTTAACCTGGCAGAACTTCAGAATGTATGCTCGAAGCTGTTTAAAATCAGTCCGGATGAAACGCTGAAAATCGTACAGGAACTGTATGAGAAGAAACTGGTCACATATCCGAGAACGGATGCGCGTGTATTGTCTACAGCTGCGGCTAAAGAGATTTATAAAAATATTTCAGGATTGCGCAATTATGAACACACAACAGAAATCGCGCAGCACATTATTGAGCAGGGAAACTATAAAAATCTGGCAAAGACCCGATATGTCAATGACAAACAGATTACAGACCATTATGCTATCGTGCCGACAGGTCAGGGACTAAATGCGTTGAAAAGTGTTTCTCTCACCGCACAGCGCGTATATGAGACGATCGTAAGGAGGTTTCTTTGCATTTTCTATCCGCCGGCAGTATATCAGAAGGTCAGTCTTGTGACAAAGATACAGGGAGAGAGCTTCTTTTCTTCATTTAAAGTACTGCTGGATGAAGGTTATTTAAAGATTGCCTCAAATTCTTTTGCGAAACGAAAGGCAGCAGACGCAGTAAATGGAGCAAACCAAGCCAGCGCAGCTGGAAATGCCGGAAGTGATGCGGATTCAGATAATGAAAAAAATGGCTCAGATAATTCTTCAGAGGATATGGCGTGCGACACCAGACTACTGGCTGCATTGCAGAACCTGAAGAAAGGTGATATACTCTCGGTAGATGACCTGAGTATCAAAGAGGGTGAGACATCACCGCCGAAGCGTTACAATTCCGGTTCTATGATTCTTGCCATGGAGAATGCCGGACAGCTGATCGAGGATGAGGAACTTCGTGCTCAGATCAAGAGCTGCGGAATCGGCACCAGTGCAACCAGAGCTGAGATTCTGAAGAAACTGTTCAATATCAAATATCTGGCACTGAATAAGAAAACGCAGATGATCACACCGACACTTCTGGGTGAGATGATTTTTGATGTGGTAAATTGTTCTATCAGACAGCTTCTGAACCCGGAACTTACAGCAAGCTGGGAAAAAGGTCTCAATTATGTGGCGGTGGGAAGTATCACAGAGCAGGAATATATGGATAAGCTGGAACATTTTGTAAGAGTGCGTACGAAACAGGTGGAGGACAGTAATTTCCAACCTTACCTGCGACAGTTTTTTGACGCGGCAGCTGTTAATTATAAAATCCAAGCTGGCAAAACCAATACAAAAACAACAGCCAGAGCAGGGCGGTCACGTACTTATCAAAAATCATAAAATGTTTATCCGGGCAAAATATGAGAAAAATGAAAATAATAATTAAAGAAAAGAGGAAAACAGGATGTTAAAGGATTTCACGATTGCGAATCTTCTGGATTTAAATGAAACGATTGCAAAGGATTTATTTGAAGGAAAAACCTATCCATGGGAAGTGTTACCGGAGATTGGCGATTTTATCCTGAAACTGGGACAGACTTTAAGTGAAGAAGAATATAATCATCCGTCAGAAGATGTATGGATCGCAAAGAGCGCGAAAGTAGCGCCGACAGCCTGCATTAACGGACCGGTCATTATCGGAAAAGAAGCAGAGGTACGCCACTGTGCATTTATCCGCGGAAAAGCTATCGTAGGTGAGGGAGCAGTAGTAGGAAATTCAACAGAGCTTAAGAACGCAGTGCTTTTTAACAAAGTGCAGGTTCCTCATTATAATTATGTGGGTGATGCGGTTCTGGGTTATAAATCCCATATGGGAGCAGGATCTATCTGCTCCAATGTAAAATCAGACAAGAAACTGGTAGTTGTCAAAGATGGCGAAGAGAAGATCGAGACAGGACTTAAGAAATTTGGCGCTATGCTGGGAGATAATGTAGAAGTAGGATGCGGTTCTGTATTAAATCCTGGAACTGTAATCGGACGCTGCTGCAATATTTATCCGCTTTCCTCTGTAAGAGGCTGTGTACCTGCAAACCATATCTATAAATCAAAAGCTGAAATTGTAGAGAAACAGTGAAATAGAAAAAGGTGTTAAGAAACGGATGAAGAACAGAGGTTTCTTAACACCTTTTTCTATGAAGAATAACAAAAGCTCAGGACGTTTTCAAACGCATTTTACCGGAAGAACAGAAGCTGTCTGAGAATCACCAGAATTATGATATGTACCGGATAAAACCAGTAAAAGACATATTTCAGAAATTTTCCTTTCACAAATCCACGTTCTCCGTTATACATATTAATGGAGAGAAATGCAAAGCAGGCTTTCCATTCATAATAAAGCCAGCAGCTTCCGATGATAGCCTGGGCAGTTTTTTCATTGCGAAACCAGTACATGATAAGCAGGAAAACAAACCCTCTCCATCCGTAATCTGCCTTAAGAAAAACGGAGACAGCGAGTAATGCCAGTATGCATACAAACTGCATCTTCTGATTATCCCAGAAGTATTCAAGGGCGCAGAAGGCCAGATATCCCAGAAACAGGGTAAAAAAGACGTTCTGTTTCTCGTATCGCCAGGTATTTGTAAACATGAAATTCCACGGAATTTCAGAAATACATGCGAATAAAAAGAGATTTCGTCCGTATTTTCTGCGGTTATGGGTGTGCAGAAATCCTTCGACTAACAGAAAACAGAAAATAGGAAAAGCCGCCCTTCCGATATCACGGAAAATACGATACCAGCTGTAATCCACTCCACCAAAACTGAAAAGTATTGCATTTGCAGGTGGATAGTTATACAGAATCATTACACCTGTATGGTCGATAAGCATCAGGATGATCGCGATTAATTTTAAAGCACTTCCGCTCAGAACCCGAAATCGTTCGGGAAGAAAAGAAGCAGGTAATGATGTTGTCATGATGAAAATCCTTTCTTTGGTAATACAATTTCTGATATACTTGCTTTTTTATAATTTAGTATGGCTGACAAGTTGATTTTTGAAACAATTTCACTGAATAAATTTTTTGTTTTAGAGCGAAAGAAGACATGGCGGTGGCTATGGCAACCGACGACAACGCGGAAATTTAAATGTAAGATTATTTTAGAAATCAACTTATTGGTATATTTGTCTATTGTATCACATAAACGCTATAAATTGTATCTGTTTATGCAAATTGCCTAAAAGGCTGACAAATCAGTAAAGAAAGTATCTGCCAGAGACAAAAAAATCAAAGATAGTTAAAAATTTTACAAATTATGACTGGACGAATCTCCACTTTTGTGAGAAAATAACACTAGGTTGTTAGGCATACTCATCTGCAGTCATTCAGCAGACGGCAGAGATCTGCATTATGTGGTTCATTCAGCAGTTCCGCATAGTGGCGGGTATAACAACATGAAGTTAATCTATACTTGAAAGGAGTTTTACAATGATTTATTCACGCGAAGTAGAAGAAATGTGCCCAGTTGCACAGGGCGTTCATCATGGCGCCGCTCCAATCCCAGAAGAAGCTAAATGGGTACAGGCAAAAGAAGTCAAAGACATTTCCGGTCTTACACACGGTGTTGGCTGGTGTGCACCACAGCAGGGTGCCTGCAAGCTTACATTAAATGTTAAAGAAGGTATCATCCAGGAAGCACTGGTTGAGACTATCGGATGTTCAGGTATGACTCATTCAGCAGCTATGGCTTCCGAGATTCTTCCGGGCCTGACTGTAATGGAGGCACTGAACACTGACTTAGTTTGTGATGCGATTAATACAGCTATGAGAGAACTCTTCCTTCAGATCGTTTACGGACGTACACAGTCTGCATTCTCAGAAGACGGACTTCCGGTAGGCGCTGGACTTGAGGACCTTGGTAAAGGACTTCGCT
>NZ_JBWLUT010000157.1:0-7807 GCF_056504575.1 Blautia sp. CGZ-1-C1 | reverse complement strand
TAAAGCTGGCAAGTTCTAATTCATATAAAAGAAAATAAAGTGTAAGCGCGTTGAAAGTGCCGTAAACTCAAGGGTTTGCGGCACTTTTGCTATGTGGAGATAAAAAGTACGATTTTAGAACGAAACAGTCTCGGAAAACACAAAAAAATTCGCGTAGCTACCCCGTAGCTACCACCCCGTAGCTACCACCCTGTAGCACACCCGTAGCTACCACTTTAGATACAAAAAAAGCGGCAGATAAGCTCTGCCGCAGGATGTCATTTCTTTATTTTTTCAATTTCATTTTTCGGATCATCAAACGTACATTGCTTTGTTTAGAAACGCAAAAAATTACTTCTTCAAATCTCAGAAAAAATCATGTATAATATAGGCAATATAATTTGAAGGAAATTTAATAGAAATTTTTATAATTTGAAGGGAGAATAAAATGAGTCTTAAGATCGAAAAGCAAAGTGAAGGAACAAAAGATACTGTATTATTATCAGGCAGATTAGATACAACGACGGCGCCGGAACTGGAAGCCTTTATGGAAAAGGAACTGAAAGATACACAGGAGCTTGTATTTGATCTGACGGATCTGGAGTATATTTCATCAGCAGGCTTGCGTGTACTCCTGAAAGTACAGAAATATATGAATAAAAAAGGAGATTTCAAATTGACCCATGTCAGCGAGGTTATAGAGGAAATATTTGAAATTACAGGATTCAGTGATATATTAACAATCGAGTAATTTATAAAAAGGGTTTTGTGATGAGAACAGAACCCTTTTTTGGAATTTGTTAGTGCACTGGTTATTATTAGAGGCAAAAAGAACCAGCTGTATTTCGGAATGATTTTTTAAACACACTCCAGAAAACAACTTGCAGGAAGGAGAAGGGATTTGAAGGATATTACAGTTGAAGCAAAAGTAGAGAACATTGATGTTGTAACAAATTTTGTAAATGATATTTTAGAAGAAAATTGCTGCCCTATGAAGATTCAGATGCAGATAGATGTTGTTATTGATGAAATATTTGGAAATATTTCATATTATGCTTATGGCGCTGATGGTGGAAAAGCTTCGGTACAGGCTGGAATAGAGAAAGGAATGATCGTTCTGGTTTTTATTGATCAGGGAATTCCCTATAATCCGTTGGAGAACAAAGATCCGGATATAACCCTGAATCTGGAAGAGAGAGAAATTGGTGGTCTTGGAATTTATATGGTTAAGAAAATAATGGATGAAGTTTCCTATGAATATATGGATGGACAGAATATCCTGAGAATGAGAAAAAGTTTAAGTAGCAGATAAAATTTTTTCTGAACTTATAGAAAGTTAAAAAACCAGCTATCTGATAATATTTCATCGAATTGCAAAATACGCCAGACGAAATATTGTCATTAGCTGGTTTTACTTTTATGAATTGTACCAAATAGTAAAAGCAGATTGTACATATCTCTTGCTTGCAAAAGATATGTAGTGCTGTACAAGTTTGCGACAGATAGTTTCTATTATCCCATGTATACAGTTACATGATATTCTTTCTTGCCTTCTTCAAATGGAATCAGGCATCCTTCATGTTCTTTTCCGTCTACAACGACTTTCTTAACACCCTTCTGAACATTATCAGGATTTTTAACGTCGATATAATAAACAGCATCTCTGAAAGTTCTGGTAAGTTTGAAATCACCGAAGCCTTCCGGAATACATGGATTGATGCAGAGTCCATCATAGGATGGCTGTACACCCAGGATTGCCTGAGACAGATTCCAGAAAGTCCATGCTGCTGTACCGGTCAGCCAGCTGTTCTTTGCCTGACCATGGAAGACTGCGTCAGCACCTGCAACCATCTGTGAATATATGTACGGCTCTGTGCAATGAATCTCACTTATGCCCTCGATATAGGACGGACAAGTCTTCTTGTAAATCTCAAACGCCCTGTTACCGCGTCCGATTACGGTTTCTGCGATAGAAACCCACGGATTGTTGTGGCAGAAGATACCTGCATTTTCTTTATATCCCGGCGGGTAGGAGGAAATTTCTCCAAGATTCAGATAATACTGGGTATAAGCCGGCTGCAGGATCATAATGCCATATTTCGTATCAAGACGCTCTTTGACAGAATCCAGAGCTTTTTCGGCAAGGCCTTCTTTGACCCCGATTCCAGCCATAACGCAGAAGCCCTGTGGCTCGATGAAAATCTGTCCCTCTTTACATTCTTTGGAACCGACTTTCTGAGATTCGGCATCGTATGCACGGAGGAACCATTCTCCATCCCATCCAGCATCAAGTACTGCCTGATACATCTGATCTACTTCTTTTTCTGCTCTTTCGGCAGCCGCGGTGTCACCTATATGACGGCTGATTTCTGCGAATTCTTTTCCGTATTTTACGAACATACCTGCGATAAATACGGATTCTGCAACAGGTCCTTCAGATGGGCCAGTTGTCTGGAAGGATTCTCCTGGTTCTGTGGAGAAACAGTTCAGGTTCAGACAGTCATTCCAGTCTGCGCGTCCGATCAGTGGAAGTTTGTGCGGCCCGAGATGAGTTGCTGTATATTCGAAAGAACGATGCAGATGCTCATACAGAGGAGCTGCCTTTTCTTTCTGATTATCAAAGTCAACCATTTCATTTAAGATAGAGAAGTCTCCGGTTTCTTTCAGGTAAGCGGAAACTGCTGCAATCAGCCATAACGGGTCATCATTGAAACCGCTTCCGATATCCAGGTTACCCTTCTTGGTAAGTGGCTGATACTGATGATAAGCACTTCCGTTTTCAAACTGAGTGGCAGCAATATCGAGGATACGTTCTCTTGCGCGTTCCGGAATCAGATGTACGAAACCAAGGAGATCCTGACAGGAATCACGGAATCCCATTCCGCGGCCTGTACCGGATTCATAATAGGAAGCGGAACGAGACATATTAAAGGTGACCATACATTGGTACTGATTCCAGATATTTGCCATACGATTTACATGCTCATCGTTACTCTCTACATGATAACGGGAGAGAAGCTTGTCCCAGTAAGCATTCAGCTCGGCAAATGAAGCATCAACCTGTTCGGTTGTCTGGAACTGTCTGAGAATCTTATGAGCGCCGTCCTTGCGGATTACGTTTGGAGCGATAAATTTCTGATTCTGTGGATTTTCGCTGTATCCCAGAACAAAAATAAAATCCTTGGATTCTCCTGCAGAAAGTGTTATATTAATCTGGTGGCTTGCGATTGGATACCATCCGCTTGCAACAGAATTTCTTGCTTTATTCTCCTTTACAGCAACAGGAAAAGCATTTCCGTTGTTCATACCAAGGAAAGCATCTCTGCTTGTATCAAAACCATCCACCGGGCTGTTTACGCTAAAGAAACTGTAATGTCTGCGGCGTTCGCGATATTCGGTTTTATGGTAAATAGTGCTGCCTTCGATCTCAACTTCGCCGATACTTAAATTTCTCTGGAAGTTTGTGCTGTCATCTACGGCATTCCAGAGGCAGAACTCTACATAAGAGAAGAGGGAAAAGGTTTTCGGAACATCAGTTGTGTTTGTGAGAGTCAGTTTATTAATCTCACAGGTTGTGTTTACAGGAACAAAAGCAAGAAGATCAGCTTTTAATCCATTTTTGGAAGACAGAAAACGGCTGTAGCCGATTCCGTGATGGCATTCATAAGAATCCAGTGGTGTCTTGGAAGGCATGGAACCTGGGTTCCAGATTTCTTCTCCATCATGGATATAGTAATATTTTCCGTTGGAATCTACCGGAATATTGTTGTAGCGGTAACGGGTGATACGAAGAAGTTTGGCATCTTTGTAGAAGCTGTATCCGCCACAAGTGTTAGAAATCAGGGAGAAAAAGTCCTGAGATCCCAGATAGTTGATCCATGGAAGCGGAGTATCTGGGGTAGTGATGACATATTCTTTGGCGTTGTCATCGAAATAACCGAATTTCATAAGAAGTCCTCCTGTTTTATTATGATTTTGTGTCAGTTGTTTTAAATATACAGAAAATTCAAACACGAAAACGAATAAGTTTAGAATAAAAACAGACGATTATCGTGGCATTACTGCTATTTGTCTCTAGTATAGCGGAAGACAGTGATAAAATCAATTGTTTTACAGAAAAATAAGTGTCAAAAAATAAGAGGGTATTTTCGTTAAAATGATGAATTGGATTTGTGATAATGGAAAAATATTGGGTGTTAAAATTGTGCAATCATACAAAAAATATAAAAGATGCACAAAAAAATGAATTGCAAGCTTGAAAATTTGTGCGAGTAGTTATACAATGGAAGTACGAAAACGATTACGAAAATTTTAGGAGGCATACCTATGGTTTCGATGAAAGAAATTGCGAAAAAGTGTAATGTCTCTGTGGCCAGTGTCAGCAAAGCATTGAACGGTTATTCCGATATCAGTGAGGAGACGAGGAAGCTGATCTTACGAACTGCTTCGGAAATGGGCTATCTTCCTAATTCCTCTGCGAGAACGTTAAAGACGAAGAGAAGCTATAATATCGGAGTCATGTTTGTTGATGAAGCGGCCAGTGGACTTACTCATGATTATTTTAATCATGTGCTGGAAAGCTTCAAAAGGACCGCAGAGGAGAAAGGGTACGATATTACCTTTACGAGCGGAAAAATTTCCGGACAGAACCTAAGCTATTACGAACATTGCCGTTACAGAGGGGTAGATGGAGTTGTGATCGCGTGTGTGGATTTCTATGCAGATGAGGTACAGGAGCTGATTCGTTCGGAAATTCCGGTGGTAACGATCGACCATGTGTTTGATGGAAATATTGCAGTTGTTTCCAATAATACGCAGGGAATGGAAGAGCTTGTTTCGTATGTTTATGAGCAGGGACACAGACGCATTGCTTATATTCATGGAGATAATACTTCTGTAACCCGTATGAGACTTTCTGGCTTTTACAGAACCTTGCAGAGACTGGGAGTAGAGATACCGGATGATTATATTAAGGAATGTCCTTACAGAGATGCGGATACCGCTGCAATGGTGACAGGGGAGCTGTTAGATCTTCCGTTGCCGCCGACCTGCATTCTTTATCCGGATGATTATGCTGCGATAGGTGGAATTAATGAGATCAGGGAGAGAGGACTTCGCATTCCGGAGGATATTTCTATTGCAGGGTATGATGGAATCACGATCGCGAAGATTCTGGAACCTAAGCTGACTACACTTTGTCAGAATACGGTTGCAATTGGCAGAATCGCAGCGGAGAAACTGATCGATCTGATTGAGAACCCGAAGACGACATTGATCGACCGATTCACAGTAGATGGTACTTTGTTTAAAGGAGCATCCGTAAAACAGTTGTTGCCGGATAAGTAAAATATTATGCGGGATATTGCCAGCGAACAGTAATATATGTTATTCTGGATATTAGAGTCAGAAGAAGAGGAAGAATGTCTTTTGGCTCTGATATTATGTTAAAGAAAAATAATCAGGAGTTAAATTAGATATGGATTATCAGTCAATCATGACATTTATTATGGAAATGGCAGGTACGATCGCGTTTGCAGCTTCCGGAGCAATGGTAGGAGTAGAGCGTAATATGGATATTTTTGGCGTCAGCGTTCTTGGAGTAGCAACTGCGGTGGGAGGCGGCATGATCAGAGACGTGGTGCTGGGGGTCATTCCACCGGCTGTATTTACAAATCCGGTATATGCACTTGTATCTGTGCTTACCTCGTGCATTGTTTTCTTTATTTTTTATTTTAAGAGAGAACTTCTGGAAGGACACAGGCGTGAGACATACGATAAGTTTATGCTGGTGCTGGATTCTGTGGGACTTGGTATTTTTACGGTAGTGGGTGTTAATGCAGGAATCCGCCAGGGTTATATGGATAATGCGTTTCTGCTTGTGTTTCTTGGAACGATCACAGGAGTTGGCGGCGGTCTGCTGCGTGATATGATGGCAAGTGTGCCGCCTTATATTTTTGTAAAGCATATTTATGCCTGCGCTTCTATTATCGGTGCGATCGTATGCGTGTACATGAATCGTTTTGTGGGAAATGTAGAGGCTATGGTAGTGTCATCGGTGGTAGTAGTGTTGATCCGTTATCTTGCGGCTCATTATCACTGGAATCTGCCGAGATTGTCACCGCGGAAATAACAAGAAAAACCCAGGAAATGATTTTGTATCAATTTCCCGGGTTTTTCTTGTTTTATTTGGATATTTATTATGAGTGGAGGCCTATTTAGTATCCTGGAGAGCGAGATAACCTTCTTCTCCGGTACGGATCTTCACTACATTTTCGATATCATATACGAATACTTTACCATCACCAATCTCACCTGTGTGAAGGACAGCTTTTGCAGTTTCAATGACTTTCTTAACAGGTACGAGGCTGACAACGATTTCAATCTTGATCTTCGGAAGAAGATTCATTTCCATCTCAACACCACGGTAGTAAGCAGGAGCACCTTTCTGTACACCGCATCCTAAAACGTTTGTGATTGTGATACCGGTAACGCCGATCTCATTCATTGCCTGCATAAACTCATCAAGTTTGTTCTGACGTGTGATGATAACGACTTTTGTAAACTTCGTTCTCAGGTTGGTACAATGTATGGAACTCTGAAAAAAGGACCTCGTTACCTTGAAATGGCAGAAGGTTATGTAACAGGTATTGCTCTTGATGCAGATGATGAGATCATCGGATATCAGTTCGTAAGCCTTGGAAAAATGACTGATTTCATCAAAAAAGGCGATGACCCGAATACTGCATGGGAAAAAGCAAAAGGTCAGTACGGCCGTGTTGCAGACGCTGTTAAAATTATCGACCCAAGAAAAGAATAATTTAGGAGGTAACAGGAAATGGCTTTATTTGAATCATATGAGAGACGAATTGACAAGATCAATTCTGTTTTAAACAGCTATGGCATTGCTTCTATCGAAGAAGCTGAGAAAATCACAAAAGACGCAGGTCTTAATGTTTACGATCAGATCAAAGGCATTCAGCCGATCTGTTTTGAGAACGCTTGCTGGGCATATACAGTAGGTGCTGCGATCGCAATCAAAAAAGGATGTAAGAAAGCAGCAGATGCAGCAGCAGCTATCGGTGAAGGACTTCAGGCATTCTGTATTCCTGGATCCGTTGCTGATACACGTAAAGTAGGTCTTGGACATGGTAACCTTGGCAAGATGCTTCTTGAAGAAGAAACAGAGTGCTTCTGCTTCCTGGCTGGACATGAGTCCTTCGCAGCAGCTGAAGGTGCTATCGGTATCGCTGAGAAAGCTAACAAAGTTCGTCAGAAACCATTACGTGTTATCCTGAACGGTCTTGGTAAAGATGCTGCTCAGATCATCTCCCGTATCAACGGCTTTACATATGTAGAGACAGAATACGATCCATACAAGAACGAAGTTAAAGAAGTATTCAGAAAAGCATACTCCGAAGGACTTCGTGCAAAAGTTAACTGCTACGGCGCTAACAGCGTTCCGGAAGGTGTTGCTATCATGTGGAAAGAAGACGTTGACGTTTCTATCACAGGTAACTCCACAAACCCGACACGTTTCCAGCATCCGGTTGCAGGTACATACAAGAAAGAACGTCTTGAAGCAGGTAAGAAATACTTCTCAGTTGCTTCCGGTGGTGGTACAGGACGTACACTTCACCCGGACAACATGGCAGCAGGTCCAGCTTCCTACGGTATGACAGATACATTAGGACGTATGCACTCTGATGCACAGTTCGCTGGTTCTTCTTCTGTACCGGCTCACGTAGAGATGATGGGTCTCATCGGCGCTGGTAACAACCCGATGGTTGGTATGACAGTTGCAGTAGCTGTTTCCATTGAGGAAGCTGCT
>NZ_JBWLUT010000156.1:0-13233 GCF_056504575.1 Blautia sp. CGZ-1-C1 | reverse complement strand
GTCATTAGCTGGTTTTACTTTTATGAATTGTACCAAATAGTAAAAGCAGATTGTACATATCTCTTGCTTGCAAAAGATATGTAGTGCTGTACAAGTTTGCGACAGATAGTTTCTATTATCCCATGTATACAGTTACATGATATTCTTTCTTGCCTTCTTCAAATGGAATCAGGCATCCTTCATGTTCTTTTCCGTCTACAACGACTTTCTTAACACCCTTCTGAACATTATCAGGATTTTTAACGTCGATATAATAAACAGCATCTCTGAAAGTTCTGGTAAGTTTGAAATCACCGAAGCCTTCCGGAATACATGGATTGATGCAGAGTCCATCATAGGATGGCTGTACACCCAGGATTGCCTGAGACAGATTCCAGAAAGTCCATGCTGCTGTACCGGTCAGCCAGCTGTTCTTTGCCTGACCATGGAAGACTGCGTCAGCACCTGCAACCATCTGTGAATATATGTACGGCTCTGTGCAATGAATCTCACTTATGCCCTCGATATAGGACGGACAAGTCTTCTTGTAAATCTCAAACGCCCTGTTACCGCGTCCGATTACGGTTTCTGCGATAGAAACCCACGGATTGTTGTGGCAGAAGATACCTGCATTTTCTTTATATCCCGGCGGGTAGGAGGAAATTTCTCCAAGATTCAGATAATACTGGGTATAAGCCGGCTGCAGGATCATAATGCCATATTTCGTATCAAGACGCTCTTTGACAGAATCCAGAGCTTTTTCGGCAAGGCCTTCTTTGACCCCGATTCCAGCCATAACGCAGAAGCCCTGTGGCTCGATGAAAATCTGTCCCTCTTTACATTCTTTGGAACCGACTTTCTGAGATTCGGCATCGTATGCACGGAGGAACCATTCTCCATCCCATCCAGCATCAAGTACTGCCTGATACATCTGATCTACTTCTTTTTCTGCTCTTTCGGCAGCCGCGGTGTCACCTATATGACGGCTGATTTCTGCGAATTCTTTTCCGTATTTTACGAACATACCTGCGATAAATACGGATTCTGCAACAGGTCCTTCAGATGGGCCAGTTGTCTGGAAGGATTCTCCTGGTTCTGTGGAGAAACAGTTCAGGTTCAGACAGTCATTCCAGTCTGCGCGTCCGATCAGTGGAAGTTTGTGCGGCCCGAGATGAGTTGCTGTATATTCGAAAGAACGATGCAGATGCTCATACAGAGGAGCTGCCTTTTCTTTCTGATTATCAAAGTCAACCATTTCATTTAAGATAGAGAAGTCTCCGGTTTCTTTCAGGTAAGCGGAAACTGCTGCAATCAGCCATAACGGGTCATCATTGAAACCGCTTCCGATATCCAGGTTACCCTTCTTGGTAAGTGGCTGATACTGATGATAAGCACTTCCGTTTTCAAACTGAGTGGCAGCAATATCGAGGATACGTTCTCTTGCGCGTTCCGGAATCAGATGTACGAAACCAAGGAGATCCTGACAGGAATCACGGAATCCCATTCCGCGGCCTGTACCGGATTCATAATAGGAAGCGGAACGAGACATATTAAAGGTGACCATACATTGGTACTGATTCCAGATATTTGCCATACGATTTACATGCTCATCGTTACTCTCTACATGATAACGGGAGAGAAGCTTGTCCCAGTAAGCATTCAGCTCGGCAAATGAAGCATCAACCTGTTCGGTTGTCTGGAACTGTCTGAGAATCTTATGAGCGCCGTCCTTGCGGATTACGTTTGGAGCGATAAATTTCTGATTCTGTGGATTTTCGCTGTATCCCAGAACAAAAATAAAATCCTTGGATTCTCCTGCAGAAAGTGTTATATTAATCTGGTGGCTTGCGATTGGATACCATCCGCTTGCAACAGAATTTCTTGCTTTATTCTCCTTTACAGCAACAGGAAAAGCATTTCCGTTGTTCATACCAAGGAAAGCATCTCTGCTTGTATCAAAACCATCCACCGGGCTGTTTACGCTAAAGAAACTGTAATGTCTGCGGCGTTCGCGATATTCGGTTTTATGGTAAATAGTGCTGCCTTCGATCTCAACTTCGCCGATACTTAAATTTCTCTGGAAGTTTGTGCTGTCATCTACGGCATTCCAGAGGCAGAACTCTACATAAGAGAAGAGGGAAAAGGTTTTCGGAACATCAGTTGTGTTTGTGAGAGTCAGTTTATTAATCTCACAGGTTGTGTTTACAGGAACAAAAGCAAGAAGATCAGCTTTTAATCCATTTTTGGAAGACAGAAAACGGCTGTAGCCGATTCCGTGATGGCATTCATAAGAATCCAGTGGTGTCTTGGAAGGCATGGAACCTGGGTTCCAGATTTCTTCTCCATCATGGATATAGTAATATTTTCCGTTGGAATCTACCGGAATATTGTTGTAGCGGTAACGGGTGATACGAAGAAGTTTGGCATCTTTGTAGAAGCTGTATCCGCCACAAGTGTTAGAAATCAGGGAGAAAAAGTCCTGAGATCCCAGATAGTTGATCCATGGAAGCGGAGTATCTGGGGTAGTGATGACATATTCTTTGGCGTTGTCATCGAAATAACCGAATTTCATAAGAAGTCCTCCTGTTTTATTATGATTTTGTGTCAGTTGTTTTAAATATACAGAAAATTCAAACACGAAAACGAATAAGTTTAGAATAAAAACAGACGATTATCGTGGCATTACTGCTATTTGTCTCTAGTATAGCGGAAGACAGTGATAAAATCAATTGTTTTACAGAAAAATAAGTGTCAAAAAATAAGAGGGTATTTTCGTTAAAATGATGAATTGGATTTGTGATAATGGAAAAATATTGGGTGTTAAAATTGTGCAATCATACAAAAAATATAAAAGATGCACAAAAAAATGAATTGCAAGCTTGAAAATTTGTGCGAGTAGTTATACAATGGAAGTACGAAAACGATTACGAAAATTTTAGGAGGCATACCTATGGTTTCGATGAAAGAAATTGCGAAAAAGTGTAATGTCTCTGTGGCCAGTGTCAGCAAAGCATTGAACGGTTATTCCGATATCAGTGAGGAGACGAGGAAGCTGATCTTACGAACTGCTTCGGAAATGGGCTATCTTCCTAATTCCTCTGCGAGAACGTTAAAGACGAAGAGAAGCTATAATATCGGAGTCATGTTTGTTGATGAAGCGGCCAGTGGACTTACTCATGATTATTTTAATCATGTGCTGGAAAGCTTCAAAAGGACCGCAGAGGAGAAAGGGTACGATATTACCTTTACGAGCGGAAAAATTTCCGGACAGAACCTAAGCTATTACGAACATTGCCGTTACAGAGGGGTAGATGGAGTTGTGATCGCGTGTGTGGATTTCTATGCAGATGAGGTACAGGAGCTGATTCGTTCGGAAATTCCGGTGGTAACGATCGACCATGTGTTTGATGGAAATATTGCAGTTGTTTCCAATAATACGCAGGGAATGGAAGAGCTTGTTTCGTATGTTTATGAGCAGGGACACAGACGCATTGCTTATATTCATGGAGATAATACTTCTGTAACCCGTATGAGACTTTCTGGCTTTTACAGAACCTTGCAGAGACTGGGAGTAGAGATACCGGATGATTATATTAAGGAATGTCCTTACAGAGATGCGGATACCGCTGCAATGGTGACAGGGGAGCTGTTAGATCTTCCGTTGCCGCCGACCTGCATTCTTTATCCGGATGATTATGCTGCGATAGGTGGAATTAATGAGATCAGGGAGAGAGGACTTCGCATTCCGGAGGATATTTCTATTGCAGGGTATGATGGAATCACGATCGCGAAGATTCTGGAACCTAAGCTGACTACACTTTGTCAGAATACGGTTGCAATTGGCAGAATCGCAGCGGAGAAACTGATCGATCTGATTGAGAACCCGAAGACGACATTGATCGACCGATTCACAGTAGATGGTACTTTGTTTAAAGGAGCATCCGTAAAACAGTTGTTGCCGGATAAGTAAAATATTATGCGGGATATTGCCAGCGAACAGTAATATATGTTATTCTGGATATTAGAGTCAGAAGAAGAGGAAGAATGTCTTTTGGCTCTGATATTATGTTAAAGAAAAATAATCAGGAGTTAAATTAGATATGGATTATCAGTCAATCATGACATTTATTATGGAAATGGCAGGTACGATCGCGTTTGCAGCTTCCGGAGCAATGGTAGGAGTAGAGCGTAATATGGATATTTTTGGCGTCAGCGTTCTTGGAGTAGCAACTGCGGTGGGAGGCGGCATGATCAGAGACGTGGTGCTGGGGGTCATTCCACCGGCTGTATTTACAAATCCGGTATATGCACTTGTATCTGTGCTTACCTCGTGCATTGTTTTCTTTATTTTTTATTTTAAGAGAGAACTTCTGGAAGGACACAGGCGTGAGACATACGATAAGTTTATGCTGGTGCTGGATTCTGTGGGACTTGGTATTTTTACGGTAGTGGGTGTTAATGCAGGAATCCGCCAGGGTTATATGGATAATGCGTTTCTGCTTGTGTTTCTTGGAACGATCACAGGAGTTGGCGGCGGTCTGCTGCGTGATATGATGGCAAGTGTGCCGCCTTATATTTTTGTAAAGCATATTTATGCCTGCGCTTCTATTATCGGTGCGATCGTATGCGTGTACATGAATCGTTTTGTGGGAAATGTAGAGGCTATGGTAGTGTCATCGGTGGTAGTAGTGTTGATCCGTTATCTTGCGGCTCATTATCACTGGAATCTGCCGAGATTGTCACCGCGGAAATAACAAGAAAAACCCAGGAAATGATTTTGTATCAATTTCCCGGGTTTTTCTTGTTTTATTTGGATATTTATTATGAGTGGAGGCCTATTTAGTATCCTGGAGAGCGAGATAACCTTCTTCTCCGGTACGGATCTTCACTACATTTTCGATATCATATACGAATACTTTACCATCACCAATCTCACCTGTGTGAAGGACAGCTTTTGCAGTTTCAATGACTTTCTTAACAGGTACGAGGCTGACAACGATTTCAATCTTGATCTTCGGAAGAAGATTCATTTCCATCTCAACACCACGGTAGTAAGCAGGAGCACCTTTCTGTACACCGCATCCTAAAACGTTTGTGATTGTGATACCGGTAACGCCGATCTCATTCATTGCCTGCATAAACTCATCAAGTTTGTTCTGACGTGTGATGATAACGACTTTTGTAAACTTCGTTCTCAGGTTGGTACAATGTATGGAACTCTGAAAAAAGGACCTCGTTACCTTGAAATGGCAGAAGGTTATGTAACAGGTATTGCTCTTGATGCAGATGATGAGATCATCGGATATCAGTTCGTAAGCCTTGGAAAAATGACTGATTTCATCAAAAAAGGCGATGACCCGAATACTGCATGGGAAAAAGCAAAAGGTCAGTACGGCCGTGTTGCAGACGCTGTTAAAATTATCGACCCAAGAAAAGAATAATTTAGGAGGTAACAGGAAATGGCTTTATTTGAATCATATGAGAGACGAATTGACAAGATCAATTCTGTTTTAAACAGCTATGGCATTGCTTCTATCGAAGAAGCTGAGAAAATCACAAAAGACGCAGGTCTTAATGTTTACGATCAGATCAAAGGCATTCAGCCGATCTGTTTTGAGAACGCTTGCTGGGCATATACAGTAGGTGCTGCGATCGCAATCAAAAAAGGATGTAAGAAAGCAGCAGATGCAGCAGCAGCTATCGGTGAAGGACTTCAGGCATTCTGTATTCCTGGATCCGTTGCTGATACACGTAAAGTAGGTCTTGGACATGGTAACCTTGGCAAGATGCTTCTTGAAGAAGAAACAGAGTGCTTCTGCTTCCTGGCTGGACATGAGTCCTTCGCAGCAGCTGAAGGTGCTATCGGTATCGCTGAGAAAGCTAACAAAGTTCGTCAGAAACCATTACGTGTTATCCTGAACGGTCTTGGTAAAGATGCTGCTCAGATCATCTCCCGTATCAACGGCTTTACATATGTAGAGACAGAATACGATCCATACAAGAACGAAGTTAAAGAAGTATTCAGAAAAGCATACTCCGAAGGACTTCGTGCAAAAGTTAACTGCTACGGCGCTAACAGCGTTCCGGAAGGTGTTGCTATCATGTGGAAAGAAGACGTTGACGTTTCTATCACAGGTAACTCCACAAACCCGACACGTTTCCAGCATCCGGTTGCAGGTACATACAAGAAAGAACGTCTTGAAGCAGGTAAGAAATACTTCTCAGTTGCTTCCGGTGGTGGTACAGGACGTACACTTCACCCGGACAACATGGCAGCAGGTCCAGCTTCCTACGGTATGACAGATACATTAGGACGTATGCACTCTGATGCACAGTTCGCTGGTTCTTCTTCTGTACCGGCTCACGTAGAGATGATGGGTCTCATCGGCGCTGGTAACAACCCGATGGTTGGTATGACAGTTGCAGTAGCTGTTTCCATTGAGGAAGCTGCTAAGGCTGGAAAGTTCTAATCAAACCTTTTTAATCAAAGAGTCAACAAACCTAGAAAGTACCGTAGTTCCAAGGGCTGCGGTACTTTTCTTAGTTTAGATCAAAAAATGAGAAAGTAATTTGAGACACGGTGAGAAGCCTTGAAAATGGCAAGATAGGCAAACAGGTAGGTAACAAGTAGGCAACAGAGCGAAGGAAACAAAAAGAAGAGCCGATCACAGGAAAAGAAATGCCGCAACCACAAGGGTTACGGCATTTTTTCTATCTCATCTCTGAGTCACTCAATATCACGGATTGTATAGACCGCCTCGGTTACGTCTGTGATCTTGTGACCGGCAAGACGTTTCACAACGTACTCATCTACGCCCGCTTTTTTCGCCATCGTAATGAATGTTGTTCGGGGATCGTGCGGCCGATGTTCGGAACGAAGGTGCAGTGCGGCAACGACCTTGTTAAAACGCCCAGCGGATGCTGCATTATCTCAAGGGATATGGGCAGTATTGGCAGTATTTCTTTTGATCTACATTGTGAAATCAAATGAAAGATTTTCGGCAAGACAGGAAGAGCGGGAAAAACAGTATCAGGAATTACTGTCAGCATTAACAGAAAAATTTAATGTATTAAGTGTTATCGAGAGGGATATTACAGAGGTAAAAGAGTACATTATGGCAGATACAAAAGAAATCAATAAAAAAATATAAAAAGTAGTTTCCGAAAATAGAGAAAACGGGTTTTTATTTTATGTAAGCGCTTATGAAACAGACCAATAAAACTATAAGGGTCTGCAAAAAACAGAAGGAGGATATTTTATATGCCAGGAACATTTAATGGAAAAACACTTGTTATTTCAGCGACACCTACAGCAGGAACAAAAATTGTGGATGCAGGAGCTGCGACGAATGTAGCGGGAATTACAATCAGCGGAGACACTATGTACAGTGTGAAAACAAGCGGAAAGGTAACAACCTTATATAAAACACCGGATTATTCAAACGCAGATGCACAGGCTGTGGCAGTTAAAACCGGTTTGGGATATTTTGCATTAGGGCTTAGCAAAATCGGCACAGAATTATTTATGCTTGCTGAAGATACAGCGGGATATGGAAATACTACAAAGATTGTAAAAATGGATACTGCCGGTAATGTTATTAAGGAGTTTGATATTGTAAGTGAATTTCAGTATGGAGCGCTTGGAATTGCACATACAGGTGCGGCAAATGAATTTTTCATTCTTGCACGAGGCTCCAACGATGCAGATAACGATACTCTGATTGTAAAAAAACTGAGATTGGAGAGTTCTAATAGTTATGAAGTAGTTCATGAATTTAAGGTTACAAACAGAGGATATGGATATACAAGCCGTATCCAGGATATTTATTACCATTTAGACTACGGTCTGTTTATTCTGACAAATGATGAATTGTCTGCCGGAAGAAACAGAATTGTACATGTGGATTACAGAAGTAATGTGAATTCATATATTCCAGACGGAGTTATTAATGTTGAGATGAAAGGGTATAAGCAGTATAATCTGGAATCTATTTGTATGAAAGCAGGTCATCTTGTACTGGCTGCAAATGTAATTACAGGAACCGGGAAAGCAGAGGACCGTTTTTCTGTCCTGAATGGAATTACTTATGAAAAAGGTACTTATAGTTTTAACTGCGCTCTTGCCAAGGGAATGAAAGTAGACAATAAGGAAATAGGAAATATTAAAACGACAAATTTTGGCGCGTTAGCATTTGATGGGGATGACAGAACTCAAAAGTTGTATGGTATAAAAGCCGGTACAAATGGAGAATATAAAGAACCGAGTAAGTGCGCAGCAGCCATTTGGGAATTTGAGGATTACACAAGCAGTACGAAGGGCGTAAAAAGACTGGCTAATAAGGTAGTACCGGGAGAGAAAAGATGTCTGTATCATGCCAATGGAATGGATATATACAATCATGAATTGTATGTTACCTGTGCGGAACCTAATGGAAAAGGTGAATATTCGGTTGTGAAGCTTACTATGGGCAGTACATCTGAAGAATGGCCCTATAATAGGTATACCTGGGAAAACCGGACAAACGCAATCAGCCATTACAAAGGCAATCAGTTTATTCTTCTTACCGAAACCGGTGCAGAGGGTGAAGAAGATAAAAAAATATATAAACTGTGTATTGTACACTTCTCAGCAGGAAAAGTTGTGGTTGATCAAACAAAATATTTTATGAATACCGGTTATGAAGTGCTTCAGGGAATCAATTACAGTGACAAATACGGATTATTTATTGTTACGACGAAAAAACTGGAATATTTTCCTAATGGTGATGTGCAAACCAGTGGAAGCAGGGTACTACACATTGATATGAGCAGAACTAAAACAATGAAATTTAAAGATGGCAAGAAATATCCTGTTTTAATGCCGGATTTTGCCTTTAACAATGAACTGGATGAATCAAAGTTCTTTAGTTTTGAAATGGAATCCGTAGCGATTGACAGAAATACAAACAATATGATTGTGTCGGTTAATGCGAACAGTCCGATTGCGGGCGATAATGGTAAACATCCGGGGGAAGACTACATCTACAGATTTTCTTCCATTGAATTTAAATAACGAAACTTATCTTTACAGAGATTGGGTTCCTGCAAAGGTAGAAAAAAGCGGCTTTTCAAGCCGCTTTTTCTGCATAGTTAAATATGTTAAATAAAAAAAGATTGTTGAAAAAATATTACATATATGATACAATTGTTAATATAAACGTAACATTATAACGAGGTATAATGATGGAAAGAAGGCAAAGTATTATGAGAAGGAGAGGCAAAACATTTTTATCGCTGTTTCTTTCTGCTGTGATCGTTACCGGTCAGCCGGTATTGGCAGCCGATTTTTCTGCTGGAGAGGAAACATTTATTTCGGAAACCACAGAGCAGGAAGGCGATGTATCGGAAGCTTCAGCTATTTTCGAGGATACTGTGGATTCAGACAGTGAAATGAGATATGAGAAATATGAGGCGACAGTTTCTAGTGAAATCCTTGATTTGGGACAGACTGGAGTAAACGGCGGCGGTTGGGAAAGGCTAGAGATAAAAAATACAGGTACAGAGAGCTGGCAGATCAAATCCATTTCAGAATTGAATGATTTTAGACTTGAACATTTAGAGCATCCATTATTATATGAGGGAAGACTTCCGATGAAAGTTGGGAATAAGGTTAAGCCCGGAGAAGCTGTTGCAGTGGATATTTATGTAAAGCCAAATCTTTCTCAGGGGATTCATGAAGAAACTTTTGTCATGGAAACAGAAGAAGGAATTCAGGCAGAGTGCAGGATACGGGTTCTCGTTCGTGGGGAATCAGAGGAGGATTACGAGGTTAACTGTGTACCAAATAGTGGTACGAGATTTCTCACAATTACTCAGGAAGAGTACGATTCATGGGATGATGTAGAACCAGAGCCGGATATGTTGATGTGCCCATCACGGTTGATTACAATATGCAACAATGGGCAAAAACCTGTCACAGTTGATTTTGAGGATACGGAACATTTCAGGGCATGGTTCTATATTGACGAAGACACGGGAGTTGTTATGCCGGGGGAAAATACGATAATTCAGGTTTTTCCGAAAGCAGAAGAACAGGTAGCTACTGATATTTTTAAGGTTTCCATCACAGGAGGAATAGAATTATCTTATATAATTTCCCAGAATTGTCCTCATATTGCACCGCCTTATCCGGAAGGAGCAACGATAAAAGATGTGAAAGTACAGGGGTCAACTATTAAGGCAGCGGCTTATGACTGCGCAAACAGCGAAGGTTTCGATGCGGTTCTGACAAAGAAAAGCTGGGTTGACAGACCTGAGAATTATGTGAAGGTGGCGAAGAATCAGGATGCAAAGACCATCACCTTCACAAATGTAAAAAACGGCACGTATTATCTGGGAATCCATGCGTACAACAGGGATTATTATGATGGAAATGTGTCCGGGAAAAGGTTTGGGGCATGGAGTTATCCAGTAAAAGTAGTAGTAAAGAACGGAATTCCCACAGAGAGGGTGAAGATTAAAACTGTAAAAACAAGTAAAGGAGCTGTGTCTGTAACAGTTGGCGTACCAAAAGGATTTGCAAGAGCAGATATGGAACTGAGATCTACAGGCGGAACCACCGTATATAAACGGAACAATCGGACAACCTATACAAGGATTACAGGCGTGAAGCCCGGAACCTATACTCTGAGAGTCCGCCCATGGGCCAAAACTAACGGAAGGAAAGCTTACGGAGACTGGGTATCCTGGGGAAGAAGAATCAGGGTAAAATAAAAAGAAACAGGCAACTGCCCCTTGTTTAGAAAAGTTTAAATTGGTTTGAGAAAGAGAAAAGTAAATTCTGTAAAGTTGACTTTACAAAACCTGAAAAACAGAAAGAGAGCTACCAGACAGCAGAAGAAAAAAACAGAACGGACAAAAAAGACGGACTGATTACATAATAGGAAACTGAAAGTTTGAAACAAAGGGATAGTGGATAGAGAATAAATTTTGACATCACAAATAAGCCATCTTTAGGTGGCTGAAAAATTGAATATAAACGCAACACCTAATCAGGAAACTGACAAAGGATCGTCTTTGATAAAATAACCTCTTTGCTTAAGCAGATTAAGTGCCTGTGAAGTAGTTAACACTTTTTCTTTATTCACAGGACGGGAGTCAAGAAAACCTTCCGGTGTATATGGCTTTAAATCTGTGAGTATGTGCCAGATAGCGGTCAGGATCATACGGCAGCAATGACGGCTTTCTTGTGACCACGGCGTGCTTTGATGCGACGGTAACGGTCTGTAAATTCAGGATGTTTCTTATAGCACTCCCAAAAAATACTGCACATTCTTGACAACAGGTCTATGATAGAGTCAAGAGGTGATTATTATGTTGCATGATGAAACACGAAAACTGCTTATTGAAGCTTGGAATAAAACGCACAATGCAAAAGAAATCGCAGAGCGTTTTTCTGTGAATACCAGTACTGTTTACCGCCTGGAAAAACAAATGTGTGAAACAGGTTCTGTAAAAACAAGAACATCAGAGAGAGGACGTAAACATGCCCTGACACCGGAAGATCTCCAAAACATTGACCGGGTGGTTCAGCAGGAACCAGATCTCACTCCAAGGGAATAAAAGTAGACAATGAGATATTTGTTGATGATTTAGGAAAAAAAATCATAGCAACGAATTTTGGTGCGTTAGCATTTGATGAGAATAACCAAAAGTTGTATGGTATAAAAGCCGGTACAAATGGAAAATACGCAAATCCGAGTGTGTGTGCAGCAGCCATTTGGGAATTTGAGGATTACACAAGCGGTACGAAGGGCGTAAAAAGACTGGTGAATAAGGTTAAACCGGGAGAGAAGAGATGTCTGTATCATGCCAATGGAATGGATATATACAATCATGAATTGTATGTTACCTGTGCGGAACCTAATGGAAAAGGTGAATATTCGGTTGTGAAGCTTACTATGGGCAGTACATCTGAAGAATGGCCCTATAATAGGTATACCTGGGAAAACCGGACAAACGCAATCAGCCATTACAAAGGCAATCAGTTTATTCTTCTTACCGAAACCGGTGCAGAGGGTGAAGAAGATAAAAAAATATATAAACTGTGTATTGTACACTTCTCAGCAGGAAAAGTTGTGGTTGATCAAACAAAATATTTTATGAATACCGGTTATGAAGTGCTTCAGGGAATCAATTACAGTGACAAATACGGATTATTTATTGTTACGACGAAAAAACTGGAATATTTTCCTAATGGTGATGTGCAAACCAGTGGAAGCAGGGTACTACACATTGATATGAGCAGAACTAAAACAATGAAATTTAAAGATGGCAAGAAATATCCTGTTTTAATTCCGGATTTTGCCTTTAACAATGAACTGGATGAATCAAAGTTCTTTAGTTTTGAAATGGAATCCGTAGCGATTGACAGAAATACAAACAATATGATTGTGTCGGTTAATGCGAACAGTCCGATTGCGGGCGATAATGGTAAACATCCGGGGGAAGACTACATCTACAGATTTTCTTCCATTGAATTTAAATAACGAAACTTATCTTTACAGAGATTGGGTTCCTGCAAAGGTAGAAAAAAGCGGCTTTTCAAGCCGCTTTTTCTGCATAGTTAAATATGTTAAATAAAAAAAGATTGTTGAAAAAATATTACATATATGATACAATTGTTAACATAAACGTAACATTATAACGAGGTATAATGATGGAAAGAAGGCAAAGTATTATGAGAAGGAGAGGCAAAACATTTTTATCGCTGTTTCTTTCTGCTGTGATCGTTACCGGTCAGCCGGTATTGGCAGCCGATTTTTCTGCTGGAGAGGAAACATTTATTTCGGAAACCACAGAGCAGGAAGGCGATGTATCGGAAGCTTCAGCTATTTTCGAGGATACTGTGGATTCAGACAGTGAAATGAGATATGAGAAATATGAGGCGACAGTTTCTAGTGAAATCCTTGATTTGGGACAGACTGGAGTAAACGGCAGTGGTTGGGGGTGGGAAAGGCTGGAGATAAAAAATACAGGCACAGAGGCTTGGCATATCAAATCTATCTCAGAATTGAATGATTTTACACTTGAGCCGTTTGATTATCCGTTTCAGGGAAGGTTTCCAATGGAAGTTGGGAATAAGGTTAAGCCCGGAGAAGCTGTTGCAGCGGATATTTATGTAAAGAAAAATCTTTCTCCGGGAATTCATGAAGAAACCTTTGTCATGGAAACAGAAGAAGGCATTCAGGCGAAGTGTAGGATACGGGTTCTTAT
>NZ_JBWLUT010000155.1:0-7304 GCF_056504575.1 Blautia sp. CGZ-1-C1 | reverse complement strand
CGCGGCGCATCTGATCAGGATTATGAGGTGAACTGCAGACCGAATAGCGGTACGAGATTTCTCACAATTACCCCTGAAGAATACGACTGGTGGGATAATACAGATCCGGATCCGGATATGTTTATGTGTCCAAAACGCAGTATATGGATATATAACAATGGAAAAAATCCTGTTACGGTTGATTTTGAGAATACGGAACATTTCTGGGCGTACCTTGATGATTATGAAACGGGGGTTATTATGCCCGGAGAAGGTACAACGGTTTATCTTCGTCCGAAAAAGGAAGAACAGGTAGCTACTGATATTTTTAAGGTTTCCATCACAGGAGGAATAGAATTATCTTATATAATTTCCCAGAATTGTCCTCATATTGCACCGCCTTATCCGGAAGGAGCAACGATAAAAGATGTGAAAGTACAGGGGTCAACTATTAAGGCAGCGGCTTATGACTGCGCAAACAGCGAAGGTTTCGATGCGGTTCTGACAAAGAAAAGCTGGGTTGACAGACCTGAGAATTATGTGAAGGTGGCGAAGAATCAGGATGCAAAGACCATCACCTTCACAAATGTAAAAAACGGCACGTATTATCTGGGAATCCATGCGTACAACAGGGATTATTATGATGGAAATGTGTCCGGGAAAAGGTTTGGGGCATGGAGTTATCCAGTAAAAGTAGTAGTAAAGAACGGAATTCCCACAGAGAGGGTGAAGATTAAAACTGTAAAAACAAGTAAAGGAGCTGTGTCTGTAACAGTTGGCGTACCAAAAGGATTTGCAAGAGCAGATATGGAACTGAGATCTACAGGCGGAACCACCGTATATAAACGGAACAATCGGACAACCTATACAAGGATTACAGGCGTGAAGCCCGGAACCTATACTCTGAGAGTCCGCCCATGGGCCAAAATTAACGGAAGGAAAGCTTACGGAGACTGGGTATCCTGGGGAAGAAGAATCAGGGTAAAATAAAAAGAAACAGGCAACTGCCCCTTGTTTAGAAAAGTTTAAATTGGTTTGAGAAAGAGAAAAGTAAATTCTGTAAAGTTGACTTCACAAAACCTGAAAAACAGAAAGAGAGCTGCCAGACAGCAGAAGAAAAAACAGAACGGACAAAAAAGACGGATTGATTACATAATAGGAAACTGAAAACATGCGACAATCTGCAGGGATACCGGGGTTAGGCTGAAACACTATATCACGGAACCGTCTATGTAGTACAGCAAAATAGGCTGTCCTCATACCGAGGGTTTCCACTTCAGTAAGCCTGAGAAGTGTCAAACTGACACTTCCTCAAACATACTAAGGTCACAACTCTCATTGCATCCACAGTCACAACAAAAAATAGAGTATTCCCTTCAATGCGTGCGATATTTCACTTGTGATTGTGATCTCGTGTTTCCATACAGCCGCACGGACAAGAAATATATTCCTTTCCCTCTTTGATTTCAATAATTTCCCAGGTATGTTCATGAGAAGTGAAGGGTTTATCCAAACAGACATGTCCATGCACAGTTGAAATAGTTGCAACGATGGCCATTGTAGCAATGCACCCAATAATTAGGTTTTTTGATTTTGCTTGCATATATTTGTCTCCTTTCATTTAGTGAATACGTATAGGCGTTTGCGAAACGCCAAACACTGCATAAATACGGTGTTTTTTGTCGTTAAAATAAAATAACTCCTCAAGGTTTATGGTAAAATAGAATTGACTAGAAACTAATTAACCAATCCACCTAAAGGAGATATACCTACATGATAACATATAAACAGCTCACTTTGGCAGAAATTTTTGAATATAGAACGAAAATAAGTTTCTGCACCATTGGGGGAATACTACGAATTGTAGATGAAGATAAGAGCATGAAACAGAAATTTGAAGAGAAAGCGTAACCAAAGCATAAGAAATACGATGTTTATTATGAGAGCCTTTTTTGTTATGATATTTGCACAGGATGTTTGAAAGTACGAAATCGGAGAAAGCTGTATGGAAGATACTTATATTATAGACTTGTTCTGGAGAAGAGATGAAAATGCAATACAATTAGTTGATAAAAAGTATAATTCCACTTGTTATTCTATTGCGTGGAAGATTCTTATGAATAGGGAAGATTCCGAGGAGTGTGTAAATGATACATGGTTTGCGGCATGGCGGTATATCCCACCCCAAAGGCCGCCAAAACTGGTAGCTTTCTTAGGAAAAATTACAAGAGGATTCGCAATTGATATGTTAAGAAAAAAGCATGCGGCAAAACGGATGGATATGCATATTGCAAACATAACGGAAGAGGTAGAAAGTTTAAATACCGCTAGAACGCATATTTTAGATGAACATATGGAAGCTGAGGAACTGATAGAAATCATCAATCGTTTCCTGGGCGGTTTATCTGACAGGGACAGGGATATTTTGTCCAGAGATATTGGGTAATGGAATCCATTAAAAATATTGCCGCCAGACATAAGATGTCAGAAGGGGCAATTAAGCAGAATCTGCTGCGGAATAAAAGGAAACTGAAAAATATATGTATAAATTTATCATACATATATTTTTATCAATGTCATTTAGATAAGCATTTCGTCTGATAAAAACAGTATATCACGTTATTTGACTTTAGAAAACATGGTTCAGTTAAGAAATATTATGTTCAATGGGAAGTCCTGTCTGCCCCCCCCCAGATGACTACCTGTGAAGAACATAAAATACAATTTCGTATACCAAAAAGACAGATTGCAGATCTGTCTGAAAAAGAAGTATAATAGTGATGATATTTAAGCCGCTCGATACATGAAATCCCTATTTCTCTTTGGACGGAGGCGGGTAGGATATTTACGGTTGCTCCTGACTGGTGTCAGGTGCTTTTGTATGAGAAGCATGGTCTCAATTTCGTCACTGCTATGTTTTAAATATGCTCTGCATATGTTGACTGCGGTGGCGAAATTTATTTTGTAGATATGCTTTGTGTTATCTCGTGTTCTCACAACGGCCTGAGCTGTCACAAATTCGCAGAAGTTATATAGTATCATCCGGGCATTGAGTTCCTGAAGGATCCCGTCATACTTGCTGCTATGCCAGTTAACAAGACCTATGGTGTATTTCAGCTCACGAAAGCTTGTTTCCTCGCTCCAGCGCATTCTGTAAAGCTTTTTAATCTCTTCTAAGGGGAAGTCTTCTTCCGAAAGATTTGTGGCAATGCAGATGTAGGTCCCATTATCAAGAAGAATACGAACAATACGGAATTCGATATCATAATATGTACAGTTTTCATCCAGGAAATCCAGATCGGTAGTCTGCTGAAGAATGGTATACGTATTGGGATCCCCAAGAGTTTCTTTTGTATGGCGTCTGGTAAGAGTGGTTTTTATATGGGTATCGAACTGACTGTCAGGTAGATCATAAGCGGAAAGAATGCCGTTACTGTTGATGTCTTTCATGCGAATAATGAATTTCATATTCTTTTGAATAAGATGAGCAAAGACATTGAAGCTTTCATATCCCCGGTCTGCCATTAAAATTGCCGGCACAGAATCGGGATAACGGTCAGTTATGGTATTCAGTGCAGCACGTTCATGAAGCTTCTTTTTTCCCTGAACCAGAAAATCACAGTAAGTATGGTTCATGATATCGTAAAGAGCATTGACGTGAATCGCATTGTAACCCTTTTCGCCTTCATGGATAAAAGTTCTTTCATCCTCTGGGTCTCGTGCTATATTGACATCGGAACCATCACATGCTAAAAGGCGATAGCCGTGATAGGGCTGATCAGAAAGTTCCCTGCACTGTTCCACAAAAATATGGAACAGAAAGCTCCATCCTTCCGGTTGGAGTTTGAAATGCTGCTGGGTAAAAGAAGATTTTGCAGGGGCTGCAAGTGAATGCTCAAAGAAATCCAGGATTTCATTTGAAACAGATTTACTCTGCATTTGAACCATAAATTGAATATAATCATGGAAAGAAAGTTTACGATTTCCTGTGAAATCAGCTTCCGGGTTTTGGCAGAACATGAAATGAAGTTCATCCAGTTCAGCAATGCAGTTTTCGAGTGTTGTTTTTAAGTCAGCTAAAAAGTTTTGAGTCATAGGGTGCCTCCTTGAAATATGTTTATATTCAAGGCTTACACAACATATATTGCTTATCCTGTCAAGTGTTTTTTGAAAAAAATGAGGATAAAAACTAAAGGAAGAGAGAAGAAAAATGCAGTTATATCAGTTTGAAAAAATATACTCTCAAATGGAAAAAGAGTTTGGAAAAATCAGAAAAGGTGATGAGGAAACTTACAGTATGCTTCTTTTGCCGATGGAAAGTAATGCGTTAAAAATCCATCGAAAGTTTCCCGCTTCAAACAGCAGAAGAATGAAAGAGGCAATTGCCCTTGTATTGTTTGATATTAAATCAAGATGTACCGGAGAAAGTTTTGACACGGGAAACTTTCGCAATGAGGATAATGAACGGCTTGAAACTGCCCTGCTTATGGCATTTGATCCATACACGAATAGTGAAATAAAGGAGCTGCTTATTTCCAGAGGGAGGCAGCATGAGTTAGATTTAAAGAAAATGCAACAATACTATAAGATTCCGGTAATGTGTCTGCTAAGGATTAAGGCTTCGATAGATACTTGGGAAAAGAATGCTGGAACGAATGGATACTTCGATTTTATAGAGGGATACATGGGAACATCCATTACGGGAGATGAAATGAAATATTCGGTGATGATGCAAGATTTGTACTATTTATCGTATAGCCGTCGTCTAAACAGAGTGTGTTCAAATATTCAACAACACTCTGTTTAAATTGTCACGCAGGCTTAACTAAATGACATTGAGGAATTATTATTTGTGTTAAAGATTTGGAAAAACACAATAATTCAGTTAATAAATCTGAAAATATGCAGTAATAGAAGAGAAAGAAATGACAAAATCATGAAAAAAGCTACACTATATTTACTGATGATTTCTTTGATAGGAATGCTGGAAGTGCCTGTACATGCGGCAGATGTGTATGCGGATGAATCAACGGAGTTATATTCTTTTGATGAAGGAGCAATGTGCGATGATGATTTCGCAACGGAGTGTCAAGCAGACGTGAGCGATAAAAAACTACAGCAAGATTTTGAATCGGCCATGAAAGATGGAATTGGTCTGGGACTGGATGATTTTTTAGAAACTTCATATTCTGGAAACAGCACTGGCTCAACGCAGTCAGACAGTGAGGCCGAAGTATTAGAGGCAGATTTTGAAGCTGCTATGCAGGATGACAACATAAAACTATCAGAAGCAGGAATTGAATCCATGAATTTGATTTCCACTAATGACGACAATATAGACGCAGAATATGCCGCTGAAATTAATGAGTGGGAATCAAAGCCAATTTTAACAAGGGCTGCTTCGACAGTGAGCAGGGTAGAGTATGGACAGCAGTGGAGAATATACAGAAAAAGTGACAATGCAACGATGGTACAGTGGGTTTTAAGGGGACTGTTCTTATATAATGGCTAGCCAGTGTAAACAGACATCTATGAACTGATATAATAATGCATCTAATACTTTTACGGTTACTTCAAAGTCACACTATCCATCCGGAATGTATGCAGTGGGAAATTGCAAAGCGGTACAGAAAAAGGGTGGAAAATTGTATTCACATGTTCTCCGGATTGGGGTAACACCTACAGGAAAAGTAGTTAAGTAACAATGATGTTGGAAATGGCAGAAGTAAAAAATACCATTTAAGACCTGGAAGAGGATGCATGATTCTCTTCCTGTTTTGTCGAAAAAATCTTATTGCATAAGTATAATGAAAGCACTTATAATAAGAATATGAAAAGAAAGTGAATGAATGCAGGTGTTGAATTTAGACGAGAAAAATACAGAACGCATGGACGCCATTAACAAGTTTACGTTAATGGATGATACGTTTATGACACAGGTGTTTTCCAGTGATTTAGAGTGTACTGAGGAACTCTTGAAGATCATTTTAAAAAGAGATGATCTGACGGTAACGAAATCTGTTACACAGTTGACGATTGGAAATTTGTTTGGACGATCTGTCAGATTAGATATATACGCTAATGATTCCGAAGGAAAACAGTACGATATCGAGGTCCAACAGGATGATAGTGGGGCAGTACCAGAACGTGCCAGATTAAACAGCTCATTATTTGATACCAGACTTACAACATCAGGAAGTAAATATACAGAGATGCCAGAGACATATATCATATTTATAACGTCTAATGATGTGTTGGTAGGTGGACTTCCGATTTATACAATAGAAAGAACAGTACAGGAAACAGGGAAACTGTTTAATGATAAAGCACATATTGTATATGTAAATGGCTCTTACAGAGGAGATGATGAGGTTGGCTGGCTAATGCATGATTTTAACTGTGTTAATTATCACGAAATGCATAATGCAAAAATAGCTGCGAGAGTAAGATATTTTAAAGAGGAACCGAAAGGAGTGGCTGATATGTGCAAGACGATGCAGGTAATTGTAGATAGAGAACGTGATGAGGCAGAAGTAAGCAGAAGTAAAAAAATCGCATGGAATATGTGGAAAAATGGAGAGCATGATCTTGATAAAATTGCAGAGACCACATTGCTGTCCGTTGAGCAGGTACGAGAGGCTATTACACAAAAGAAAGCGTAAAATCTATTACAGAGGATGTTGCAGTTCAGGGTTCTTCCGATACTGAAGCGGCTGTCTGATGATATTTCTATTGCAGGTTATGATGGAATTGATATTGCGAAAATTCTGGAGCCAAAGCTCACCACCCTTTGTCAGGACACAGCGGCAATTGGCAGGATAGCTGCGGAGAAGCTGATCGATCTGATTGAGAATCCCAAGACTACGTTGATTGATCGTTTCTCAGTAGACGGAGCTTTGTTTAAGGGAGCGTCTGTGAAGAAAATAAAAAAATAAGATGTCTAAAAAAGCAGGATCCTGCTTCACATAAGTTATAAAAAATGATATAATTTATGAACTAAAACGTAAAAGTCAGAGGTTAATATGGATTATCAGAGTATTATAACTTTTTTTATGGAAATGGCAGGTACGGTTGCTTTTGCTGCTTCCGGGGCAATGGTAGGTGTAGAACGGAATATGGACATTTTCGGTGTGAGCGTACTGGGTGTAGTTACAGCTGTAGGCGGAGGTATGATCCGGGATATTGTGCTGGGGATTATTCCACCTAATGTGTTTACAAATCCGGGTAATACGCCTTGGCGGCTACCGATTACTTCCTGTGTGGTTTTTCTGGTTTTTTACTGGAAACGGCAGCTTTTGGAAGGGCATATGCGGCTTACCTATGAC
>NZ_JBWLUT010000154.1:0-14637 GCF_056504575.1 Blautia sp. CGZ-1-C1 | reverse complement strand
AGATGAGTATATTGCTTATCAGAAAAATACGGAAACCACAGATATGAGCATCGATGCACGCCTGGAAACAGATAACTATGCTGAGACGAAAAAATGGGGGATTACTGCACCTTTCATTACGATGCAGCTGGCAAGGGTGACACGGCGTGACTTTGATGGAAAAATTAATGTTGTTGCTACTGTTGACCAGACAGCATCAAATTCAATTGAAGATGCAATGGCACCCGGTGCAGAAAAACTGATGTGCAGTACCCGACAGGAAATGATGGAAGCTGTCCGTGAGGGTAAAGCAGATGCTGCCTTCGTCGACTATTACATGGCACAGGCGTTTGTGAACAGTGACACTGACGGGCACCATGACATATACTCTGCTGGAACAGCCTACATTCACCTACCGCATGGTAATCTCATCAACTGAGAACCATGCGCTGGCTGGTATTCTGACGAAAGCAAATGTAGGCCATGCCCCAAAATCTTGTTGAAGATTCTTGCAGTACAGTATACCACATACAAAGCAACAGAGCTGACATTAGTTGACTGGATCCGTCTGCATCCTGTTGTTACTGTTTGGGTTCTTCTTATTTTTGGATGGCTGCTGACTACTATGGCTGTGACAATGGGGCGTCTCAGTGCAAGAAAAAAAGCTCAGAAGGCGGCCCAGGAGAAAGCTGAGAAAATGGCGGAACTGGCAGAGCATGCACAGGCTGCAGACAAGGCAAAAACAGCATTTCTGTCACATATGTCCCATGATATGAGGACACCGATGAATGCAATCATAGGATTTACCGGTATTGCAATGAAAAACAATCCGTCAGACAAAGTGAAAAATTGTCTGGAAAAGATTGACGAAAGCTCAGAGCATTTACTGTCGCTGATCAATGATATATTAGATCTGACCCGCATCGAAAGTGGAAAAGTGAATTACAATCCGGTACCGGCGGATGTGAAAAACATTACAGATTCTGCATTGGATATTACAAAAGGTTTTCTTACGAACAGGGATATCAACTTTAAGATTCAGCGTGAAGAAGCAAAGATTCCAAATGTACTTGTGGATCCTGCACGCCTGCGTGATGTGCTGGTCAATATTCTGAGCAATGCCGTGAAATTCACTCCGGATGGAGGGACGATTACATTTGAAGCCCGGTGTCAGGAAAAGGGCGGGGATGGATATATAAATATGCGTTACCGCATTTCGGATACTGGTATTGGCATGAGTGAGGAATTTACAAAAGAAGTTTTTGAGGAATTTGCACAGGAAGATTCCGGTGTGAGAACGCAGTACCATGGAGTTGGACTGGGGATGGCTATCGTAAAGAAGTATGTAGATATGATGGGTGGAACCATTTCCGTGCAGAGTAAAAAGCATGAGGGAACCACATTTACTGTGGATATTCCTTTGGAAATTACAGATAAGGAATGTAATAAGCCAGACACAGGTATTTCTGAAAAGGTGAATCTTACAGGTGTGAATGTCCTTCTTGCAGAGGATAATGAACTGAATGCAGAGATTGCTGCCGTGCAGTTGGAAGAGTTCGGGATGAATGTAGAAAGAGCTGTGGATGGAAAGAATGCTGTTGAGATTTTCAGAAATCATCCGAAAGGTACATTTGATGTAATCCTGATGGATGTCATGATGCCTGAAATGAATGGTTATGAAGCGACAAAAGCAATCAGGGCAATGAATGACAGACCGGATGGAAAAAACATTCCTATTATAGCAATGACAGCTAATTCATTTGCAGAAGATGTTCAGGCATCACTGGATGCAGGAATGAACGCACATTTGTCAAAGCCGATTGTGATTGATGAAGTTATAAAAACGATTATAAGGTATGTATATAATTGATTAGCAGAGGTTCATGAATTAGTGGAATACAATTGACAGGAGGACTAAAATATGACAATGCGAGAGTGCTATGAAGCTATTGGAGGAAACTATAAAGCTGTCCTGGGACGCCTTCACAGCGAAGCACTGATTCGGAGATTTACATTAAAGTTCCTTGAAGACCAGAGTTATCTACAGTTAAAACAGGCATTGGAAAATAAAAATTATGAAGATGCTTTCCGCGGTGCACACACACTGAAAGGGGTTTGCCAGAATCTTTCTTTTGACCATCTGTATGAGGTTAGTAACGAGTTAACAGAACTTTTGAGAGATAGGACCGGAGAGCAGCCGGGGATACCAGAGGCAGTGGAAAAAGTAACAGAAGTATATGAGATGACGATTGAAGAAATTAAGAAGGGACTGTAGCATTAAGTGATGCGACATGACTTTCTGCCTTGAATCAAGTGCTTGGAAGATCATAAAAAAAACGTATTGACATTAAGCAGTACGACTAATGAGAATAAAGTTTTTATCAGGATCAGCCATTTATCGGTTTTCCGCATTTGGTAGTTCTAACTCCCAAGAAAGAAATTATCTGTGAGTTCAATAAATTTATTGGACTATATTTTGTAGGGGCAATTCAAAAGGCGAAAAGAGGGAGATATAATTACAACTCGAAGCTTAATAATAAAGAGATTAAGAAATTGATGATATCTGTACCGGTTACAAATGGGAATGAAATTGATTGTAAATATATGGAAAATACCGTCAGAGAAATGATGAGTGAGAAGATAGCACAGCTGATTACAGAGATGAATCGGTTAACTGGTACTAATCAAGAAGGAGAGGATTAATAATCCTCTCCTTCTTCAATATTATATGATTTTTTCGGAAAATTTTTTACAGTGTTGTCGATCAATGCATCTCCCATACGACTTGGATCGAATGGAATGGCAATAATTGATGTAATCTGTTCACCCTCGCACCAGTTTCGGGCTTTTTCCTTGGCATGATGAGGATCTGGAGCTGTGATAAAAAGAATCTTCCTGTAGCAGGACAGATTTTGGTAGCTTATTGTTTCTACAATCAGTATCCATGTCTTCTTTTTAGCGCTGGATAATTCTATGCCAAATTGCACACTATAACATATAGAACAGGAGGAATGCTTATGACATTGGAACAGGTTGTATTGACAATGATTAATGACAAATTGCTTGATAATGGACAGATTTCCGAAAAACTGCATAGCAGTATCCAGAAAGACATTATAACCTTGAATACGTTCAATACAGTAGTCGCGAAGAATGGAGAACAGATGGACAGTTCAGGTGAATATTGCCAGAGAATCAGTTGATTGGAAAGGAATAACATGGATATTTATGCAACCCGTGAGGAACTGAAATCCCGGCAAAAAAATATATTTGATTTGAAACTGAATGTGGCGTATTATGCCCGAGTCAGTACAGATAAGGATGAACAGAAAACCTCTATTGAGCATCAGTGGACTTTTTTTGAACAACTGATTTCAGATGTAAAGAATTGGACGCTTGTAGATGGTTATATAGATGAAGGAATTTCAGGTATTACAGTAACCCACAGAGAGGAATTCCAGAGAATGCTTCAGGATGCAAAAGCTGGAAAAATCGATCTTATCATCACTAAAGAGATTACCCGTTTTGCCCGAAACGTATTAGATAGTATACGATATACAAGAGAACTTCTGGACTGTGGAACTGCTGTCTGGTTCCGGAATGATAATATCAATACATTAGATGAGGATTCGGAACTCAGGCTGTCAATCATGTCTGGTATTGCACAGGAAGAAAGCAGAAAACTTTCAAGTCGTGTGCGTTTTGGTCATGCAGAATCCATACAGAATGGTGTGGTTCTTGGTAATTCACATATATATGGATGGGACAAGCGAAACGGAAAATTGTTTTTGAATCCTGAAGAGGCAAAAATGGTACAGCTTATTTTTGAAAAATATGCCTTAGGAAACTGGTCTACCCATTCACTGGAACAATTTTTATGGGAATGTGGATATAGAAATTATAAAGGGGGAAAGATTGACAGCCATGTGATTGCAAATATCATCCGAAACCCTAAATATAAGGGTTACTATGTGGGCGGAAAAGTAAAAATAGTTGATCTTTTTACTAAGAAACAAAAATTCTTGCCTGAAGATGAATGGGTGATGTATAAAGACGATGGTACCCATGTCCCTGCAATTGTGGATGAAAAACTGTGGGAAGATGCAAACAGGATTCTTGAAGAAAGAAGTAAAAATATCAAATCGAAAAAAACTTCTTATAAGCAGGACAATCTTTTTACCGGCCTTGTACATTGTGCGGAAGATGGAGCTGCATATTGGTTGAAAGTCAGAACTGTCCGCGGAAAAGATGCAAAGACCTGGGTATGCAGTCATCGCATAAAACAGGGTGCAGTTTCCTGCAGATCCAAACCGGTAAAAGAAGAAATCCTGCTTGAGATGATATCGGATGTTTATAACAATCTGGCTCAAAGCAATAAAAGTATATTGCACAAATATCTGGAACTTTATGAGAAAGAGCTTAACAAAACAGAAGGAACTGAAGAAAAAATTGACAACATACAGCATGAAATAACAGTACTGGAACAGAAGAGAGATAAGTTGTTGGATTACAATATGGGCGGATACATTTCTGATACGGAATTTTTAAGCAGAAACAAGACTTTTACACAGCAGATTACAGAGAAAAAAGCGGATACTGGAGCAATTGAAAAGCATGAAACCTCTTTCAAAAACAGAATTGTTAGATCAGATGGGTAGAATACTAGACTATGCAAAAGAGTACTCCTACGTAAAAACCAAAGATATCACCAGAGCTATGATAGAAAGTACAATCAGTAATATAGAAATAACTCCGGTTAATGAAAAGAAAGCAGAAGTGATGATCATATTTAAAAGTGGAAGTCTGCACAGTTCTCAGTCTGTTATTCCGGCACTGGGACAGGAAAAAACTTATACTACAGAGACAGGGTATGAGTATGTTGTGCATTCAGGGACTTCGATGTAGATATTGTACTTATATATGGAATTGTTCTGCGGAGGTTACGAAAAATAAAAAGTAGTGAATATTTCAGTTTGAAACAATATATAAAACAGGTGTAAGACATGGCAAATACAAAAAAAAGATGGACAGCCGACGAAATCGAAATATTAAAAAGATACTATCCCGCAGAAGGAGATCAGGTCTGTGAAAGATTATCTGGAAGAACTGCAAAAAGCTGCAGGATTCAGGCATCAAAAATGGAAATATCCAAAAATATTTCATCTTCAGCAATTGTACAGAATGATGGTAAATATATCAGGTTATGGACAGAGGCAGAAGATAAAATACTCAGGGAGTATTATGCTGCGGAGGGCAGTAATGTTCGTTTTCGTTTAAATCAGAGGTCTGCAGAATCCTGCAGAGGAAGAGCTTCTGCATTAGGACTTACTTATTCCGGGGCAAACAGAAAATGGAGCAGCAACGAAGATGAAATTCTGAGAAACTATTATCCAACAGAAGGTGCTGAAGTTCAGAAAAGACTGAAGGGAAGATCAAAAGAGGCATGTAATAAAAGAGCTGCCAAATTAGGTCTCTGCACACAGGGAAGAAAAGAATGGACTGCAGAAGAAGATGAAATTATAAGAACATATTACAAAGCGGAAGGCAGGAAAGTAGCAGAACGATTGGAAGGGAGAACGATGACTGCCTGTCAGTCCAGAGCTAAGTACTTAAATGTCAGATCAGACAATAACAGACTTCCATGGACACAGGAAGAGGATGCGATCATTACCCGATATTATGAAGAAAAAGGTGCCGGGTATGTGCATACTCTCATTCCTGAAAGATCTCCTCAGGCATGCAAATACAGAGCGATGATTCTGGGATTAAGTAGGAAAAACAATGATCCATGGACAAAAGCCGAAGAGAAGATACTGAAGAAATACTACCCGGTTGAGGGTAGCAATGTTTGTAAACGTCTGAATAACCGTACCAGAAATGCCTGTATCAGCAAGGCAGCCCAATTACACCTGCAATATGGAATGCCTATGTATAAAGGACCTGTGTTGGATGAATGGATCATACTGGCAGTGAAACAGGGAATCACAAAAGTAAAACAATCTATGACATACAGTGAGATAACCTTTAAACTCGGAAAACTCCCTGAACTGTATTTGAAACTGAACTGTGATGAAACCGGGAGATTCAGAGTTTCTGAGAATTCTGTTCTTTTGGATGAAAAAGAATATGACAGACAACAGGTTGAGAATCTTGTGGTTACAATGGGGCTTCAGATAGAAGAAAACAAAATTATTTTAAACAGCAGCGAAGAAGAGATAGAAGATGATATTTTCAGACTGATAGTAGGATGTTACCTGATTTATTTCATGCATTATTTTATGGAATTGCTATAGTTGCGGAGTATTATGTACGGAATAAAGGAAGAATGTTAAAAAAGGTGAATTTGAATTCACTTTTTTCGATACTCTTCCTTTTTTTGTATCAAATATAAGAGCAGGCATCATATGCTATGATGGAATGAACCTGTGCAAACAGGATAGGCTTGATGCCTGGGGCAATCTTTGGATTGCCTTTACATAGTATCCGTTTTCAAAAAATAAAATATTTTGTGCTTTTGAAAGTGATATCTTGCATATACTATTAGCAGACAGTATAATAAGTACATCGAAGCAGTTTCAATAAATGAAAAATCTTAAACTTTTGAAAGCGAGTAACGATATGAAAATAATTACAAGAGCAAAATATCTCAATAGAATCATTGAATTAGAATCATTGAATTGAATGGTACTCCTGACATCAAGATCATCACAGGCATTCGTCGATCCGGTAAGTCCAAGCTCATGTATTTCCTTTCAGCTTTCAGGAATATTGCCAATATTATGATGATGTTACTGATAAAGATAAGCTCTTTGATGATTACGCTATCCAGGGTGGTTTGGCAGGTTCTTACGCTTACAGAACCGAAAAAGACAGAACAAACTATATCAAAGAGGTCTACGAAACGATTGTTACAAGGGATTTGGTGCAGAAATATTCGCTCCCGGACACTTTGGTTTTACAACGTCTGAGCGAATTTCTTATGGATAATATCAGCAACCTGACTTCTCCTAATAAGGTCAGTCAGCTGCTGACAGCAAATAAGACTGCGACCAATCATGTAACTGTCGGCAAGTACATTAAGTATTTGTGCAATGCTTTTGTATTTTATGATATTAAGAGATACGACATCCGAGGCAAGAAATACCTGGAAAGCTCTGAAAAGTTCTATCTTTGTGACAGTGGCATTCGATATGCAATACTGGGAAGCAGAAATATGGGTTATGGCAGAGTATATGAAAACATCGTTTGCATCGAGCTTCTTCGCCGTGGATACGATGTCTATGTCGGCAAGCTCTATCAAAAGGAGATCGACTTTGTTGCTCAGAGAGGCAGCGAGAAGATCTATATTCAGGTCAGCGACAACATTTCCAATCAGGAAACGTTTAAGAGAGAATGCTCTCCTCTGCTTCAGATTCGAGATGCTTATCCGAAAATGATTATTGCCAGAACCAAACATCCAAAATATAGTTATGAAGGAATCGAAATTCATGATATAGCCGATTGGTTGCTACAAGAATAAACAAGGCAAAATATCTCCGTCATTCTCTTTTGAAATGATGGAGATGTTTTTATCTGAGATATAGTAGAAAATCCCATTCGACGTTAGTCGTGAGTTCTTCACGTAAAAGGAATTAAAGTAAAAGCGCGTGTTTATTATGCAGATTCGGCGGCTTTTAAAGATAGACTTGCTTCTTTCATTCCCAAACCCGCCTCCTATAAAGAAAGTCCGTTTTATTCTATAGAAGCTTGGAATGCCAATGCAAATGATCAGAAACAAGGTTTTGCATATTATACGTATGGAGCTGGCGGTTCTATCAAGGAGTTTACATATGTAAATGAAAAAAATGTATACCGGACAACTGACGGAGGAAAGACCTGGTATGAGAAGTGATTTTGTGAAGCAATTCTACAGAACTGTACTTTGAGGAATACGACCTGGATGCGTTCGTGGAAAAACTGGAACGGCTGTATCCGCGGATCCACTACGTGAACAAGCTTATGACATACAGTTGGGGACAGAAGGTTGTCCGGTTCTATGATCCGGATGGAAATCTGATCGAAGTGAGGACGCCTGCTTAAGTGTTGATCAAATACAAAATATAAAGGCATCAGTCGATAAGCTGGCTGGTGCCTTTTGGAGATAAAATAATTCTGTTCGGATTGAAAATATGAACCGGATTTTTCTTTTTTTTAATATTTTATTATTCAGAAAATTTATCACTGTAACGAATATGCATATCTTCCCAATCCATGAACAATACATAAAATACTCTTCCGTATTGCTGGCTTTCTACGATTCTTCCATGGTCAAGTACAGAAAGGTAAGTTCCGTCAGCTTTTCGAAGATGAAAGTGAATATAGTCATTTTCATTGCCGCTGTCGATCTGTTTCCAGATGCTTGTTTCTATCTGTTGCTGCTCATCTTTGCGGATCAGATTGCGGAACCTTTTTTGAGTAAGTCTGAATAATTCATCCATGCTTTTATAACCAGTCATATGAAGAAATTCGTGGTTTGCATAAAAGAGCTCATCGTCTTCCTTGTCTGCTCTATATATGATAAATGCACCTGGAAGGTGTTCGGAGATATCTTTAAGCGCAAATCCAAGCTGTTTGCGGGCTCCTGACTGGAGACCTTTTCGGTAAGCCATACATCCATTTTTTCCATGAAGCTTTATTTCATAAAGGGCAGCATCTGCACAGCGCATGAGCTGTGAATGGCTGGATGCAAATGTTGGATATTCTGCATATCCAAGAGAAATATAAAATGCATGTTCCTCATTATGATATGAGAATATTTTTGGGAGTTTGGTGAATTGCTGTAGCTGTACATCTGCCTCTTCAAAGGTACAATTTGGTAAAAGAATGCAGAATTCATCACCACCATTTCTTCCAAGTAATGCATCAGATGGAAAAAATGCTTTCATGCTGTCGGCAAGAATCTTTAATGCTCTGTCTCCGTAACTATGTCCATAGATATCATTGATAAACTTAAAGTCATCGATATCAAGGAGCGCAGCTACAAAATGTGCTTGTGGATTTTTAGAGATCATTTTTTCTGCTAATTCATCAAATCCATAACGATTATAAATATTCGTAAGAGAATCTGTGCGTGCCAGTATTTGATATTTATTCTTGTGTTCTTTTGCTACCAGCCATACCCTGGTAAGCACTGACAGAAGAAGGCTTATAGTGAGAAACATTCCGCTGATAATTATCAGTAGTGTGTTATTTCTCCATCCAACTTTCGGAGTAATCTCAAGTTTCCAGTTTTCATGTCCTATAGTAAAAGTGTAAGAAACCGGATGATTTATTTGATCATCTGACTGATAAACTACTTTATAATCATCACTCCATGGAGTAGCTGTTTTTAAAATTTTATATTCATATCCAAAATTCAAAAGTGCACTGATTGCATCTGAAAAAATATCCGGAACACGCAGGATGACAATGGTAAATCCCCAGAAATACTCTTGTCCGCGTTTATCTTTCAGGTAGACCGGATTGCGGACGGCAATTCCATAACCGCCCTGTTTTAATTCGAAAGACCCCTGTGTAATAATTGTATGATTATCTCTTGCGTAACAGGAAATCTCTTTACGTTCCTTATCATGGAGCAGATCAATCTTACCTGCCTTATTTCCTTCAGCCGGATAAATATCTGTTACAATACCATTGGGAGCGAGCTGCATGCTTTCAATGGAATCAGACATCAGATTTTTGGCAATTGTGTCAAACTGATGAAATTCACCATTTTCACTGATTATGACCTGCTCCAAAGTATCCGTAATTTCAATTCCATCTGTAATTTCATTCTTAATGCGTTCACCGTAGGTGGTTGCGTTTAATTGTGCCATTGTGTGTCTCTGTTTTTTTTCATGGGTGTCTGTTATGTATACAATTAAACTAACAAGGCATATGCCCAGTAAAAAAATGATAAGAGGCACAAGTGTTTTCTTTTTCACTTGGTTTACCTCATTTATTCATGGAAATTTTCATAATAAAGCATTATATCACGGAAGCCGAAAAACGGAATAAGTGTTCTGAAAAAAAGACAATATTTTTGCTTTAAAGAGTATTTTCGTTTGTAATTTGTTCTGTAAGAATTCGCTCCCTATTAAATGTTAACTAAATGACATTGAACGTCTCTTTTGGTCTCTTTTCGGTCTCTTTTTTAGAACCTTGTATTCTCAAGGTTTCTGTACTATAATGAAGCTCGTAAAGAGATTGTTATATTAAAAATAATGATTTGATTTTCTTCTGAATAATCAGATTATTTTCCATCAACGCAAAATTCAGGGAAAGTTGTTCTGATACTATTATGAAGAAAATGATCGAAGCCCAGGAAAGACAGATGTCCAGCGGATCCGGTTCTCAGGGTGGCCAGCAGTACTAAAAATGACGTTATAATATAACGGAACTTTATCGCCTGATTATGACGGAATAATTGCTTCGTAAATTATTATTACGTTCATAAAAACTATATACAAAAGAAAAAATGCCGCTTTATTTCTGTTCTATACTCTTATAGCAATGGAAATAAGGCGGCATTGTGTTGTTGTCACTTAAAAGTTGTTTCATAGAACCTGGTATGGCAGAGTTATGGTAGAACGTCTCGAGGGATTCTGCAGTGAGAATGACTGGATACGTGCTTACAATGAAATGAATGAATTTGAGAAAAAACTCAAGGACTGTGGCGCAGTTATTATTAAATTCTGGGTTCAGATTGATAAGGATACACAGCTGGAACGTTTCCGGGAAAGACAGAATAATCCGGAGAAACAGTGGAAGATCACAGATGAAGACTGGCGAAACAGAGAAAAATGGAACGCATATGAAGTTGCAGTAGATGAAATGCTTCAGAAAACGAATACTTCCTTTGCGCCATGGCATGTGCTGGAATCTGTTGACAAAAAATACGCCCGTATTAAGGCACTTAAAATCGTAATCAGTGAGATTGAGAAGGCGTTAAAAGATAAGTAGATAAAAAACTAAATTTGTCTGACCAATTCGCCATAAGTACCAGAATATCAGGTTTTGCAAGGATAATTTATGGTAGATTTTAGCATATACATCCACTTCCTTTTTGAGTATAATGAAACTAAAATGATCCATTATGAATACTCAATGACATCATGGCAATGTAGGACAGGAGGAACCGAGATGATTATTACAATTGCAAGACAATGTGGAAGCGGCGGACATGAGATAGGCAGAGAGCTGGCTTCCAGACTGGGAATGGAACTTTATGACAGAAAGAAACTGGAAGAAGAAGCCAGAAAGCTTGGCAAATATGATGAGAATAAAGAATTTTTCCAGGAGAAAGCGGTAAATAGTCTGCTGTACAGCATAGCGGTAAGCTATGGAGACAGCAACCCGATGGAGAGATCCTTTGAGCTTGTGCGTGAACTCACAAAAGGAAAATCAGCAGTGATCATTGGCCGTTGTTCGGGTGCGGTATATGAAAAAGATCCTGAAGCGACAACGATTTTTCTTCATGCAGACAGAGATTGCCGTATTGAGCGAATCATGAAGCGTGACAATATTTCCAAAAAAGAAGCTACGCACACGGTAAAGGAAGTGGATGAAAAAAGAGCATCATTCCATAAATTCTGCACCGGAAAAGCATGGGAAGATACCAGCCAGTATCAGTTGTCCATTGATACCGGAAAGATTGCTATTTCTGACGCAGTTGATATAATTATAAATTATATTCAGGCGAAATCAAAGTAAGTGTGGCTGTCAGAGTAACCGGTAAATGTTATAAAACATGAAATGAAACAATAAGTATATGTCGCTTTATTGATAATCATATTTTTTATGATGTCAGAAATAAAGCGACATTATTTTTATATCACAGGAAATAAGTTCAGCTGCTGTTTATGCATCGTTATCCAAGTGATTTGTAAGTCATCTGGGAAGGAAGAATTTCCAGGAAAATATTAATAAATTATGAATTGTGTATATTTTTCAAGTTTTAATTGCGTTTTATTTAGTGCTTTGTTATAATTACACTTAGAATTGCGAAGAATTGAAAGAATTCGCAAAATAAACGGGAGAATCGGAGAGGAGAAACTATGAACTTAGGTATAATCGCACATAACAGTAAAAAAGTACTAATAGAAGATTTCTGCATCGCTTATAAGAATATACTTGCCAAACATGAGGTCTACGCGACAGGTACAACGGGACGAAGAATTGAAGAAGCGACAAGCCTTCATGTGCATAAATTCCTTGCCGGCAGTATTGGTGGAGACAAGCAGTTTATGGAGATGGTAGAACGTCAGGATCTCGATATGGTCATCCTGTTCTACAACCCAGTTATGATCGATCCAAAAGAACCGGACATTACAAGTATTGTAAGAAGATGCGACCAGTACAATATTCCTGTAGCGACAAACATTGCCACTGCAGAACTTCTTATTTTAGGACTCGCAAGAGGAGACCTGGATTGGAGACTGAATCTTAAATGAGAGTAATCGCAGGAAAAGCCAGAAGGCTTAATTTAAAAACAGTTCCAGGTATGGATACAAGACCTACTACAGACAGGATTAAAGAGACTTTATTTAACATACTTCAGCCGGAACTTCTGGATTGCCGTTTCCTTGATCTTTTTTCAGGAAGTGGTGGAATTGGTATCGAAGCACTGAGCAGAGGCGCTTCTTATGCAGTATTTGTAGAGAAGAATCCAAAGGCTGCAGCATGCATCAGAGAAAATCTTACATTTACAAAACTGGCAGAAGATGGTAAACTGCTGAACATGGACGTGCTGCAGGCATTGCGTTCCCTTGAAGGAAAAGGTGCTTTCGATATAATCTTCATGGATCCGCCATATAATAACGAACTGGAACGTCAGGTGCTCGAATATCTCAAGGACAGCACAGTTGCAGATGAGAATACGCTTATTATAGTAGAGGCAGACCTTCAGACTGATTTCAGTTATGTGGAATCTCTTGGTTACAGACAGCTGCGTTCAAAAGAGTATAAGACAAATAAGCACGTATTTTTAGAACGTGCATGATGGAGTTACTGTCAGCAATAAAGTGAGCAGTGACTGTTTTTCATGCATACGTGCCAGAGGAAAGAGAGAGTAAGAAACACATGAAAATAGCAGTGTACCCAGGCAGCTTTGATCCGGCAACTTATGGTCATCTTGATGTGATAAAGAGAGCAGCAGTATCTTTTGACAAGGTGATAGTAGGTGTTTTACACAATTCTTCAAAAAGTCCGTTGTTTTCTGTAGAAGAACGTGTTAATATATTAGAAAAGGCAACTTTAGATATTCCGAATGTTGAAGTGAAACTATTTGAGGGATTGTCCGTAAATTTTGCCAGAGAGAATCATGCTCAGGTGATCATACGTGGGCTTCGTGCGGTTACTGATTTTGAATATGAGCTTCAGATGGCTCAGACGAATCGTGTGCTTGCACCGGATGTAGATACTGTATTTCTGACTACAAGTCTGGAATATGCTTATTTAAGCTCTACGATATTGAAAGAAGTTGCTCATTTTGGCGGCGACCTGAGTAAATTTGCACCAAGAGAAATAACTGATGCAGTCATTGAGAAGCTTCATCGCACAGCAGATGACAAATAGGTTATTGTTCATATACGAAAGGACAGTAACACAAATAGAGAAGATTAAGGAGATATTATACTATGAGCAGCAGAATTGAACAGATTATCGGTGAAATCGAGGAATATGTAGACAGCTGTAAATTTCAGCCGCTGTCAACAACCAAGATTGTTGTAAATAAAGAAGAAATCGAAGAACTTCTGAGAGAACTCCGTCTGAAAACTCCGGATGAGATCAAACGTTATCAGAAGATCATTAACAATAAAGATGCTATCCTTGAGGATGCACAGTCCAAAGCTGATGCTCTGATCGCAGATGCACAGGCAAGAGCTCAGGAACTGGTAACTCAGCATGAGATTATGCAGAAAGCATATGCACAGGCAAACGATACAATCAATGCAGCTAACAAGCAGGCACAGGAGATTCTGGATTCTGCAACACAGGATGCAAACAGCATCCGTCTCAGTGCTATCACTTATACAGATGATATGATGGCAAATATTGGCAGCGTCCTTAACACAACATTAGAGGATGCCGGTGCCAAATATAAGACATTTATTGATTCTCTGCAGAGCTGTCTTGATGTTGTTAATCATAATCGTCAGGAACTTGCACCTCAGACAGCACAGGCAGCAGCAATCACAGGTTCTTACCATGATGACGACAGCAAAGATGACGATGACGATCTTTTAGATGATCTGGGAGAGAACTAAGATTAATTGAATAATATTAGGGCCAGGATATTTTCCTGGCCTTTTATATTTTACATTATAAATATTAGTGTTGTTTTTTTGAAATTGTCTTTGGCAATTTTTATGTGGAAGTTCTTCTAAAATGTCTTTTGGTATAGCAAACAACTTGTTATAGACACTAGAGCGTGTTTGAAAAATCATTCCCGCAATCTGCACGCCCCACTTTGCGGTATATTTTGCCCTCATTCGGTTGGCGTAGCCCGCTACGCCGCCCTCATTCAGGCGAAATCTCCCACAAATTGTGACGCACATCTTGCAGAAAGCATTTTTCAAACACGCTCTAGTAATCAGAATGTATTTACAGAAAATAATATAACAGGCAGTAAAGGATAAA
>NZ_JBWLUT010000153.1:0-3320 GCF_056504575.1 Blautia sp. CGZ-1-C1 | reverse complement strand
AAAGCAAGAGCATCAGGATGAAATGCCACCATCTGACGCTCCGCATTTTCATAGCCCCCGAAAGTTTCCATAACAATCTGGGGAAACTGACGTTTTAGGCTACTGACCATATTCTGCTCATTTAAATTAAGAAAATCCGAAAATGTAACGATATCTCTCTGATAGGAAAGATTAGCTAATTCCCGGATTCTCTTAAGAAAAAATTCGTCTTTTTCCATTCGGGGATTAATAGCCTGCTCTTACTGACGGAGCAATCTCCCAGAATATTCTGAAGATCACCGGTGATATCTACATTGTACGGTCCAAGTACAAAGATATAGCTTGATACTTTCTGAAGGCTTCCACCTAAAGAATAACATGCACCAGATGTGAAATCGATGATTCTCTGTGCCAGTTCAACATCAATTCCCTCCAGATTTAAAATTACTGTAGAATTATCTACTAATGTGTCTGCAATCTCACGTGTATCTTCCATAGAAGAAGGCTTAATAACACAGACTTCCATATTTGAACCCTGGTTTGATTTACGGCTGCTTCTCATTGGAGTAATCTTAGAAGATGCAGCAGGACGTGTCTGGCGTTCGGCGCGTTCCTGCTTAACCGTAACTTTTGACGGAGCCGGAGCTGTCTGTTTCGGAGCGGATGCCTGTTTTGGAGCTGTTTTTACTGATTTTTCCTCTATTTCATCAAAAGCGTCATCCTCATCGGCCTCTTTCTTCTTAGAGAACTTATCAAAGAATTTCTTCTTAGGTTTTTCATCAAAATCCTCATCAAGAAAATCTTCATCATCCTCTTCATCTAACAGATCATCATCTAAGAATCCATCATCATCGTAATCATCATTTAATTTGATGGCATCTAAAAATTTATCTAAAACGCCCATTTTATTCTCCAATCTTTTTTTAGTCTTCTTTTATTGAGTAATCTCTCTCGCCAAAAATACCCGTTCCCACGCGTACCATAGTGGCACCTTCCTCAACTGCGACCTGATAATCATTTGTCATTCCCATACTCAGGACGCTCATATTAACATTATTAATGTTTTTGGCCGCAATGTCAACACTTAATTTCTTTAATTTCTGAAAAACTTCTCTATTTTCTTCAGGATTTGCTACAAATGGAGCAATTGTCATGAGTCCCATCACTTTGATATGCTGATAAGAAGAAATTTCCTCCAGAAATGGTAATACCTCTTCCGCAGTAAGGCCAAACTTGCTCTCCTCTTCCGCTACATTTACCTCGATTAAAACAGGCATACAGATTTCTTTTTTCGCAGCTTCTTTTTCAATGGTTTCTGCCAGACGGACAGAATCTACAGAATGAATCATGGATACCTTATCAATAATATATTTCACTTTATTTCTCTGTAAGTGTCCGATCATGTGCCACTGTACATCAGAAGGCATCTGATCATATTTATCCATAATTTCCTGAACTTTATTTTCTCCAAATACGCGGGCACCCGCATCATATGCTTCTTTGAGCATTTCTACAGGTTTTGTTTTGCTGACTGCAATAAGAGTTACCTCCTGAGGAGAACGCCCGGCAGTTTCACAGGCATTTTCGATATTTTTCTTTACAAGATTTAATTTATCAGCTAACATGTTAAGCCTCCTTAATTAGTATAAAATGTCTTCTTCTTTTACTTTATCTGCATTTCTTACAATATGGTCATATCTTGCAAGACCATAGGAAGTGTTTTTTGAGACAATAGCATATTCTTCGTTTTGGTCAAGTATTTCAATACGGCGGAAAACAGCATATCCTTTATTGATACAGTAAACACCCTCTAAAGTGTCTGTTTCACCGATGATATATTTCTCTCCGGTATCCGGATCAATAAGTGCATCTCCTTCTTTAAATGAGCTCTTGTCAATATAATAGATCATTGGCTGATCTTCTGATCCGTCGGTTGCCAGTTTGGAAACCGATGTATCTTCTACACTTGCATATATACTTACACTTTTAAATGTTCCGGAATCTTTGTTTCCAGATGCAAGCATAAATCCTGTTTCATTATTCTGGGTTGTTGCCATTCTGGATGGGACAACATAAAAATCTTTGGTCACAATAGAAGATAATGGTATCTTTAATCCAACTACTGTATTCGTTACAAGTTCAATATCAAGAAAGCGGTCAGAAGCATAACGGATAAGTCCCTTATTAAAATCAATCTGTCCATATTTCCCACCGTCTATCGTGATAATGGAAAAATCTCCGTTTTGTGTCATGTCATCTTTCAAGAATTTGACACGTATAGTTGAGCGGTCTTTCAGTTTCTCTGCCTGTTTATCACTTAGTGGAATCAAGAGGCTCCAGCGCTCATCTGTAATAATTGTGTAGACATCGTCTCCTGACTGAACAGAATCAGATGTCTTTAAATCTGTTTCATGATAAGAATTCTGATCGAAATCCTCAGCAGTCACAGTATCTATTGTTTTTCCTTCATAATTATCTGTAGAATATAAAATAATTCCATCTGACTGTGACTGACATATCGACTCATTTCCGGCATATACATTGCTGTTCGTGATGTTGTCTTCACCACTGCTGTCATCACTTTCGCCATATTCATCAGATGTAAGCGGAGCTGAAGAACTGTTTTCAGACTCAGCATATTGAAGAATGTTTCCCTTCAGTTCGTATTTGAAACTGTAAGTATTGTTAAATTTGCTGGAATTGAATCCCTTGGAAAAACTCATCATATCATTTCTGATCTTTAATAGTTCTTCCGTAGCAAGAGAAGCTGTGGATGTGGATTTTTTTGTACTGCTTAAACCATAAACAGCTCCGGAAGCATTGATTTTACTGCCCTCTCTCGCGTAATAGGTAATATACCCGGAAGAAGGCGCTGTACATACCGTTTCCTCACGAATAGCAAGTCCTGTATACGTTTCATTGCGGGACAGTGGTCCTGATGTTACCTGATAAGATTCAATGTGGGTAGTTGTAAAGTACAAGATAGCGCTGAATGACATATAAATAAATAAGATACCGAACATAATAGTACCAATATTCAGACCTGCAACCTTACGTAACCTGGCGAGAATTCCAGGCGTTTTTTCCTGTTTTTTATATTTATCAGACAATGAAATGTCTCCTTTGATCATGGAATCTATATAGAATGTAAATTATTTCTGTTACGGAAAGCTGTCATCTTTCCATAATTTCCAAAATATTGTAACACTTTGTTAAGTTAAAAACAAGTTTATTCATAAAGAATTCACAGGAAAGTGCTTGCCATAGCTGTTACTAGGAACTGAGTGTGCGGTAATAACTTGTTACTGTTCACTGGTAATATCCCGCGAGGTGTTTTTTGT
>NZ_JBWLUT010000152.1:0-22140 GCF_056504575.1 Blautia sp. CGZ-1-C1 | reverse complement strand
GGAAGTCTGGCTTCAAAGGTAATCGGTTTTACAGGAGGGGATAACCAGGGAATTATCGGTCTTGAAGTAAAATATGAGGACATATTAAAGGGAGAACCCGGAAAAATCCTGACGACAACAGATGCCAGAGGAGTGGAAATTGATAAACTTGGGGAGACAAGGCAGGACCCGGAAGAGGGAAAAAGCCTGATACTCAGCCTCGATGCGAATATCCAGGAATATGCGCAACAGGCTGCTTTGAAGGTGATGGAAGAGAAGCAGGCAGAGCGTGTATCCATTCTGCTTATGAATCCGCAGAATGGAGAAATCTACGCGTGCGTGAATGTGCCGGAATTTGACCTGAATGATCCGTTTACATTGAATGAAGATTTGCAGGCAAAGTTAGATATGCGGGAAGAACAGACAATAGAAAAAGAAACTGAACAGACAGCAGCACAGATAGCGGCAAAGACAAAGTCGAAAAGAAAACAGGAGTTGTTAAATCAAATGTGGAGAAATCCCTGCATGAATGATACCTATGAACCAGGTTCCACATTCAAAATTATTACGATGTCTGCAGGACTGGAAGCGGGAGTTGTAACGCCGAATGACCGTTTCTATTGTCCGGGATATAAGTTGGTAGAAGACAGACGAATTCATTGTGCAAAAAGAATCGGGCATGGTTCACAGAATTTCGTGGAGGGAGCGCAGAACTCCTGTAATCCAGTGTTTATTGAAGTAGGACTGAGGCTGGGAGTTGATCGTTACTATAAATATTTCAGACAGTTTGGCCTTCTGGACAAAACGGGGATAGATCTGCCCGGAGAGGCAGGTACGATTATGCATCAGAAGAAAAATATGGGAGAAGTAGAACTGGCAACCGTCTCTTTCGGACAGTCATTTCAGATCACGCCGGTCCAGCTTGCGACAACGGTAAGTTCTCTGATCAATGGCGGCAGGCGCATAACTCCACATTTCGGGGTAGCAGTTTTAAATCCGGATGGCACAGAAGGAAAGAAGCTGGAATTTCCCGTAAAAGAGGGGATTGTTTCTGAGAAAACTTCGAAAAAAGTAAGGGGAATCCTGGAGACAGTAGTGTCGCAGGGCTCCGGAAAGAACGCAAAGATAGAAGGCTATTCTATTGGTGGAAAAACAGCTACATCACAGACACTTCCGAGAAGTGCAAATCGTTATATTTCATCATTCCTTGGATTTGCACCGGCAGAGAACCCACAGGTGCTGGGATTATGCATCATTCATAATCCGCAGGGAATTTACTATGGAGGAACGATTGCAGCGCCGGTGATCCGGAGTATCTTTGAAAATATCCTGCCATATCTGGGAATTGAAAAAGATATCAGCCAGACTGAAACGGAAACTCCAGAAGAGGAATAAACCTGTTACCGGGTAAATGAAAATCCTGCCGCCAGGGTTGATAAATAAATAAAAAAGCCTTATACTAAAAGAAATCTGAAAGAGCACAAAACACTTTCAGAAAAAAATGAAAAAACGAAAGAATGAATGAGGTGTGAGATGGAATTTCAAGTTGTAATCCCTGTGCTGATTTCTTTTGCAATCAGCGTTGTATTAGGCCCGATCATCATTCCGTTTCTCAGGAAACTGAAGATGGGACAGACAGAAAGAACAGAGGGCGTACAGTCCCATTTAAAGAAAGCCGGAACACCGACAATGGGTGGTGTGATCTTTCTAATCGCAACTGCAGTGACGGCGTTATTTTATGTCGGTGACTATCCGAAGATTATCCCGGTACTGTTTCTGACACTTGGATTTGGAATCATTGGTTTTCTGGATGATTACCTGAAAGTAGTACTGAAACGATCAGACGGACTGCTTCCATGGCAGAAATTTTCTCTTCAGGTAGTTCTGACTGCGATTTTTGTATTCTATATTGTTAAGTATACAGATATTTCTTTGACAATGAGAATTCCGTTCTGGAGTGGACATTTTCTGAACCTTGGATGGCTGGCAATTCCGGTGCTGTTCTTTGCAGTAATCGGTACTGTAAATGGTGTAAACTTTACAGATGGTCTGGATGGTCTTGCTTCCAGTGTAACTTTGATCGTAGCAGTATTCTTTTCTGTTGTTTCTATCGGAATGAAATCCGGAATTGAGCCGATCACATGCGCAGTTGTGGGAAGTCTGATGGGATTTTTACTGTTTAATGTATATCCGGCAAAAGTATTCATGGGAGATACAGGTTCTCTGGCACTTGGAGGATTTGTTGCAGGTACGGCATATGTAATGCAGATGCCACTGTTTATCCTGATCGTTGGACTGATCTACCTGGTTGAGGTACTTTCTGTTATCATTCAGGTTACTTACTTCAAAGCAACACATGGAAAGCGTATCTTCAAAATGGCTCCGATCCATCATCATTTTGAGTTATGTGGATGGTCTGAGACACGTGTGGTTGCAGTGTTCTCAGTTATTACAGCAGTTATGTGCATGATCGCACTGCTGGCACTGTAAAAGTAATGTAACTGTGGAAGTACTGAACAGTTACAGATTAATGTAACAGCAACCCGAAAAATCAGCATTGTGCTGATGATAAGGAGGAAAAATTATTATGGAATTACAGGGAAAAAAGGTCCTGGTATTCGGTTCCGGTAAAAGCGGAATCGGAGCATCTGACCTTCTTGCAAAAGTAGGAGCGTCTCCGATCATTTATGACGGAAATGCAGAGATTGATAAAGAGGCAGTCGTACATAAAACAGATGGAACATATCCGGTTACTGTATATGCGGGAGAACTTCCGAAAGAAGTACAGGAGAGCCTTGATCTGGTAGTTTTAAGTCCCGGAGTACCGACAGATCTGCCAATCGTAAAGAGTTTCTATGAGCAGGGACTTCTGGTGTGGGGAGAAGTAGAGCTGGCATACAGAGTCGGAGACGGAGAAGTACTTGCAATCACAGGTACAAACGGTAAGACAACAACTACAGCACTTCTTGGAAAAATTATGCAGGATGCACGTGAGTCTGTATTTGTAGTAGGAAATATCGGAACTCCATATACTTCCAAAGCACTGGAAATGAAACCGAATTCTGTAACTGTGGCAGAAATCAGCAGCTTCCAGCTTGAAACAATCGATGAGTTTGCTCCAAAGGTATCCGCGATCCTGAATATTACAGAAGATCATCTGAACCGTCATCATACAATGGAAGAGTATATCCGTGTAAAAGAGCTGATTACTCAGAATCAGGGGACAGAGGATGTCTGTGTGCTGAATTATGAGGATGAGGTTCTTCGTAAATTTGGTGAGAATCTGACTCCGAGAGTCGTATATTTCTCCAGTGAACGTAAGCTGGATGAAGGTATCTATCTGGATGGAAACAAGATTATCCTCAAAGATGGAGCAAAAGAAATCGAAGTAGTTAAGACAGAAGATCTGAAACTTCTTGGCAAACATAACTTTGAGAATGTAATGGCTGCTGTTGCAATGGCTTATTACGATGGTGTTTCTATGGACAGCATCCGCAAGAGTATCTGTGAGTTTACAGCTGTTGCTCACAGAATCGAATATGTGACAGAGAAGAATGGCGTTGTATATTACAATGATTCCAAGGGAACAAACCCGGATGCGGCAATCAAGGGAATTCAGGCGATGAACCGTCCGACACTTCTGATCGGCGGCGGATATGATAAACAGTCAAGCTATGATGAGTGGATCGAAGCTTTTGACGGAAAAGTACGCTATCTGATTCTGATCGGTCAGACAAAAGAGAAGATTAAAGCGGCTGCCGAGAAACATGGCTTCCATGATATTATTCTTTGCGAGGATCTGAAAGAGGCAGTCAAGGTATGCGCCGAGAAAGCACAGCCGGGAGATGCAGTGTTACTTTCTCCTGCATGCGCAAGCTGGGGACAGTTTGACAATTATGAGCAGCGCGGAGATATGTTTAAGGAATATGTGAGAAATCTGTAGAATATCTATAAGTAAAGAAACTATGGTCATCTGTCGGCAGATATTGGAAATCGGATTATTCCAAAAGCTGAATGGCAGGAAGACTATGGAAGATAGATGGAGAATCAGATGACTCCTGAAAAAGTGGCAGTTTTTTCAAAAAAAGACAGAACAATGCTGGTGCTGGTAGTACTGCTTGCGGCCTTTGGTCTTGCGGTACTGTTCAGTGCAAGTGAATATAATGGCAGAGTACGCTTCGGTGACTCTGCCTATTATTTTAAGAAACAATTATTTGCAACGGCATTAGGACTGTGTGCGATGTATGCAGTTTCTAATATGGATTACCATTTTTTTCTCAGGATTGCGCCGGCAGCATATCTGCTTTCCATGATTTTGTCTACGGCAGTACTTCTGGTCGGGCAGGAAATCAATGGCTCAAAGAGATGGCTGAACCTGGGCCCATTGTCTTTTCAGCCGTCTGAGTTTGCAAAGGTGGCGGTAATCCTGTTTCTTGCATGGCAGATCGACAGATCGAAAAAAAGAACGGAAGGCTTCTGGTTTATGTGCAGGACGATGCTTAGCCTGCTTCCAATCGTTGGCCTGGTCGGCTCAAATAATCTGAGTACTGCCATTATCATACTGGGAATAGGCGTTATTCTGATTTTTGCATCAAATCCCAAATATATGCAGTTTATCGGGCTTGGCAGTGCAGGAATCGGATTTGTTGCTATCTTTCTGGCGGCAGAGAGCTATCGGCTGGAACGTCTGGCAATCTGGAAAAATCCTGAGAAATATGAGAAAGGATTCCAGACGATTCAGGGACTGTATGCGATCGGAAGCGGCGGGATTTTTGGCAGGGGATTTGGAAACAGTCTTCAGAAGCTGGGCTTTGTTCCGGAAGCGCAGAATGATATGATCTTTTCAATCATATGTGAAGAGATGGGAGTTGCAGGAGCTTCCTTTCTTATTCTTCTGTTTGGAATTCTGCTCTGGCGTCTGGGTGTAACTGCCATGTGCGCAAAAGATCTGGCGGGTGCGCTCATCTGTGGAGGTATCATGGGACATCTGGCGATTCAGGTTATCCTGAATATTGCGGTGGTAACCAATACGATTCCCAATACCGGGATTACTTTGCCATTTGTCAGTTATGGAGGAACTTCGGTCGTGTTTCTTCTTGGAGAAATGGGGCTTGCTTTGAGTGTAAGTAATTCTCAGAGGCTGAGATAAGTGAAATTTTTGCTGCCTTACAGATAGAAAAATGTTGGATGATAGGTGTAGTTTAGCCAGAAAATCAAGGGGCAGCCTGGTAAGGGTAGCAGTGATATTACAGAAAACGTGCAACTGTAACATATAATAAGAAAGAACATACACTATAAGGTAAGAGGCCCTTTAGGAGTGAAATGGTTGGATGAGATCCATGTGATGGGCAAATGTTCTCTTAGCGGAGAAATTTTCATACAGGGCTCTAAAAATGCAGCACTTCCGATGATGGCAGCATCGCTGATGCACAGAGGACGAAGCGTCTTGAAAGGCTGTCCCAGGATTTCGGATGTCTTTTGCATGGAAGAGGTTCTGAAAAGTCTTGGAGCAGTAACCTGGTGGGAAGACCACGATCTTTATCTGGATTGTTCTGATGCGGATGGAACAGAGATTCCGGAGACGTACACACGAAGAATGCGTTCTTCAATTATTCTGTTAGGACCGGTTCTTTCCAGGAATAAAAAGTGCCGGATAGGCTATCCTGGCGGCTGTATCATCGGAAAAAGGCCGATAGATCTTCATCTTATGGCGCTCGGGACGCTTGGCGCAGATATAAGTGAGCAAACGTTTTATCTGGATGCAGAATGTAGCAGATTTCAGGGAAAAGATATATATTTTACAAAATCGAGTGTAGGAGCAACGCAGCAGGCAATTCTGGCGGCAGTGATGGCCCAGGGTGTGACAAAGCTGCATAATTGCGCGAAAGAACCGGAAGTTTTCTGGCTTTGCAGATATTTAAGATCAATGGGAGCGTTGATCAAAGGCGAGGAAACAAAGGAAATTATGATTACCGGGATCAGGGAACTGGGGCCGGGAAACTATACCATACCGCCTGACAGAATCGTGGCAGGGACGTATCTGTGTGCGGCAGCTGCGACAAGAAGCGAGATTACTCTTAGGAATGTTCCGGAGCAGGAATTACAGGCATTCCTGGAAGTATATCAGAAAATAGGTGGACAATATCAAGCGAATGGTGGTACACTAGAGGTCAATGGAAAGAGGGCAGTTCAGCCAATCGCACTTGTGGAGACGAAAAACTATCCGGGTTTTCCGACAGACCTTCAGGCTCCTTTAATGGCAGTACTGACAGGGGCACAGGGGCGGAGTTCGATCAGAGAGAATATTTTTGATCAGAGATTTGGCAGCGCTTTTCAGATGAATAAAATGGGTGCTGATATTAAGATAGATGGTAATCAGGCTGTGATTTGCGGCGGCAGACCTCTTACGGGAACACAGGTACAGGCCGGAGATTTAAGAGGCGGGGCTGCATTGATCATTGCTGCGCTTATGGCCGAGGGAGAAACATGTATCACAGAAGCTGAGCTTATCAACAGAGGATATGAGCACATTTGTGAAGATTTACAGGCTTTGGGCTGCAGGATATGGCAGTCTGGCAGCAGAGGATTTGAAGAGTTATGAGAAAAAGTAATTATGGAAAAAGACCTCCTATGAGTAAGAAAACAAAGAAGATAATGGCAGGAGTGATAGGAGTTGGTATTCTTGCTGCTTTGATCGTTTTCTTTTCTTATTATAAGGTAGATTCTGTAGAAGTAAGAGGAACAGATCATTATACAGATGAAGAAGTAAAGAGTATGGTGCTTCGGGGACCGCTGGCTTCGAACTCGGTCCTTGCACCGTTGGTTTACAGCACAACAAATACGGATGATATTGCATACGTGGATGGATTTAAGGTTACGCAGTTAAATCGTAATACGATTTGTATCAGTGTCAAAGAGAAGAAAACGGTAGGATGTATCCGATACCTTGACAGTTATGTTTATTTTGACAGAAACGGGATTTTCGTAGAGGGCTCTCAGAACAGAGATGTGACAGTTCCGTATTTTGACGGAATTCAGGTGAATAGTATCGTGATGGATGAGAAGCTGGATATCAAGGGCGATACGGTATTGAATACAGCGGTAGCTTTGTCCACGATTTTTCAGAAGAATGATATGATTCCTGATCACATTCAGTTTGATAACAGCTATTCTATCAGTCTGATCTATGGTGACATTACGGTGAATCTCGGAAAGGACGAAGACCTGGAAGAGAAGATGAACCGTGTGATCGCGATTCTTCCTAAAATTCAGGGCAAAAAGGGTATTCTTCATATGGAAAGTGTGTCTACGGATTCTAATACTTTTGAGGAAGAAAAGGAAGAAACAGAGATTACAGCTGAGAACTGGAACGGCGGTTATGATGAAGATGGCAATTATACCGGAGATGGAGAGTATGATGAGGACGGCAACTATGTAGGTCCTAAGCCGAAAACTGCTCTTGATGAGGCTATTGAGAACTGGAATGGTGGTTATGACGAAGAAGGAGATTACACCGGAGCAGGTGAATATGACGAATCCGGTAATTATGTAGGACCGAAACCTACACAGGAATCTCTGGATGCAGCGGCTGCTGAGTCAGGAGATAGTTCTGAAGAGGGAGATGGCAGTTCCTCAGATGGTCAGAGTTCTGACAGTTCCGGAGATGGAAGCAGTGATTACTCAGCGGATGAAAATGGCAGTTATGATAGTAGTTATGACAGTAGTTATGACAGCAGCTATGATACGGAAAGCTCAGACGGCTATGATGAATATGGAAATTATACAGGTGATGATACTTCATATTAAAATGCCGGATGAAACCGGAAAAAGGGAAAAAACAGCCATATACAGAGGCTGGACAGGTTTTCATTGCCGAAAAAGAGTGAAAAAAGTATAAAAAAACAAAATTAGTGGTTGATTAATTTTCAAAAAAAATATATGATATATCTATATGTAACTTTGATATAAATCACTGAAAAAGGATATCAGATATAAATAAAGGAGGAAGTACGTTGTTAGAGATCATGTCAAACGAGGCTGAATCATCTGCTAAGATCATAGTGATCGGTGTAGGTGGAGCCGGTAATAATGCAGTAAATAGGATGGTGGAAGAGGCCATCGGCGGAGTAGAGTTTGTAGGTGTTAATACTGATAAGCAGGCTTTAACTCTGTGCAAAGCTCCAACTGTACTTCAGATTGGCGAGAAAATTACCAAAGGTCTTGGCGCAGGAGCGCAGCCGGAGGTTGGACAGAAGGCAGCAGAGGAGAGCATTGAGGAAGTAAAACAGTTAATGGAAGGTGCGGATATGGTATTCGTTACCTGTGGTATGGGAGGCGGAACCGGAACAGGTGCTGCACCTGTTATCGCAGCAGCAGCGAAAGAGATGGGTATCCTGACAGTTGGCGTTGTCACAAAGCCTTTCCGTTTCGAAGCAAGAACTCGTATGAACAATGCACTTGCAGGCATTGAGAATCTGAAGAAAGCAGTGGATACATTAATCGTTATCCCGAATGATAAATTATTAGAGGTTGTAGACCGCAGAACAACTATGCCGGAAGCACTGAAGAAGGCAGACGAAGTTCTTCAGCAGGCAGTACAGGGTATCACAGACCTGATCAATCTGCCGGCACTGATCAACCTTGACTTCGCAGATGTTCAGACTGTTATGACTGATAAGGGAATCGCTCATATCGGTATCGGTGAAGCAAGAGGAGATGACAAGGCTATGGAAGCTGTTCAGCAGGCTGTATCTTCTCCACTTCTTGAGACAACGATCAAGGGTGCTACACACGTTATCATCAACATTTCCGGAGATATTTCTCTTATGGATGCAAACGATGCTGCAAGCTATGTACAGGAGCTTACAGGTGAGGAAGCAAATATCATCTTTGGTGCTATGTATGATGATACTGTTGCAGATTATTGCAGAATCACAGTAATCGCAACAGGCCTGAATGATGAGAACCTTCAGCAGACCCCTTTCGGAAAAAGAAGCACAGCTTCTTCCTTTGGTGCAAGAAGACCTTCTTCCACAACAGGAACAGCAACAGCCGGAACAACAACTACAACCGGAAGCAGCATGAACATGCCTAGCTTCAGTCTTCCGACTATGAATGCCACACCGTTTGGAGCAACTAAGACTCCGTCCAGCACTGTTCAGAAAAAAGACATCCAGATTCCGGATTTCTTAAGAAATAGATAATTAACAGATGATTATGTGAAAATAACAAAAGGCATGTCCGATGTGGACATGCCTTTCATATTATCTTTTATGCACCACAATGACACTGGAAGGTATCACATTTCGTGTCGCAGGAAGCTTTGGCATTGGAGCCGTCTACCTGAATAGAAGAGGCGGTACATTTGCAGTCATCGTTATAGGTACAGTTGTGAGCTTTGCAGTCGATCTGGATTTTTTCACATCCGCAGCTGTTTGTAAAGCTGTTTGCCATGGAGCTGCCGCTGCGTTCCTGGAAACTTCCACAGCTTGTCTCGTTTGCGTTTGTGGCATTTTCACCTGTTACATCAATCTTGCCTTTTGAGCAGAGCTGGTCTTTGTTGTAGACACATTTGATTGCTGAACATTTAAGAATTGTCATGGTTTAAAGTCCTCCTTTAATATAGAAATAAAAAACCGAAAAGCTTTTATATTACTGAACAGAAGCGGACAGTAATATGCTTTCAGGAATTAGAATCTCCCGGATTGAAAAAAATATTCGGAATAAAAAAATAAAAAAGTACTTGACGACACAGAAGAAACATGGTATCTTATAGAAGTACGTAAGAAAACAAAGCAGAGTTCACTCTCACCTCAGCGCATTTAAGTCAGCGGCTTGGGTTTATATTGCACAGCATTTATGATATTTAGAATTTTATAAAGACACAGAGCTTATTCTGATTGTGTCGGGAATCTGGATATCAGCAGGTGTGATAACTGGGTGTGGATTTTGTCCACGCTTTTTTTATGTAAATATGAGGGCGACGAGAAGTCATTAGAATCTATCTAACAGGTATGGAGGTGCACTACAATTAGCAATTTAATGATTAACGAACAGATCAGAGACAAAGAGGTACGCTTAATCGGTTCGGACGGAGAACAGCTTGGAATCATGTCCGCGAAAGAAGCAATGTTCAAAGCTCAGGAGGCAGGGCTTGACCTGGTAAAAATTGCCCCGCAGGCGAAACCACCGGTATGTAAGATTATCGATTATGGTAAATATCGTTACGAGCTTGCAAGAAAAGAAAAAGAAGCCAAGAAGAAGCAGAAGACCATCGATGTCAAAGAAGTGCGACTTTCTCCAAACATTGATACCAATGACCTGAATACGAAAGTCAACGCCGCCAGAAAGTTCCTCTCCAAGGGTGACAGAGTAAAGGTAACCTTACGTTTCCGTGGTAGAGAGATGGCACATATGGCAAGCAGCAAACATGTACTCGATGATTTTGCAGAACAGCTTGCAGACGTGGCAACAGTGGAGAAGGCACCGAAGGTTGAAGGCAGAAGCATGACCATGTTTTTAACGGAAAAGCGTTAAATATAATAGAGATACAGTTTAAGGAGGAAATTACAATGCCAAAAATTAAAACTTGTAGAGCAGCAGCAAAACGTTTCAAAAAAACAGGTACAGGAAAGTTAGTAAGAAATAAAGCTTATAAGAGCCATATCTTAACAAAGAAATCTCAGAAGAGAAAAAGAAATCTGAGAAAATCTACTGTTGTTGATTCTACTAATGTTAAGAGCATGAAGAAAGCATTACCATATTTATAAAATGCGGTTAAACTAAGTATTTATCGAGATAGACGAACAGGAGGAAATTTAAGAAATGGCAAGAATTAAAGGCGGATTAAACGCAAAGAAGAAACATAATCGTACATTAAAACTGGCAAAAGGTTACAGAGGAGCCCGTTCCAAACAGTATAGAGTTGCTAAACAGTCTGTAATGAGAGCACTTGCTAGCTCCTATGCAGGAAGAAAGCAGAAAAAACGTCAGTTCAGACAGCTCTGGATCGCACGTATCAACGCTGCAGCAAGAATGAACGGATTATCCTACAGCAAATTGATGCACGGACTTAAAGTTGCAAACATCGACATCAACAGAAAGATGCTTGCTGAACTTGCAGTAAACGATGCAGAAGGATTTGCAGCACTTGCTGAGATCGCTAAAAAAGCAATCGCTTAATTATATTTGATAAGCTGAATCAAAAACCAGAAGAGGTACACATAGGAAGCTTAAGGCTTTCATGTGTACCTTTTTATTTATGGTTATAGGAAATTACTTCGTAATGTTCCTATAACATAAAAAAGCCCTCCGGGCAGGATTCTTTCTTGTGCTTCCGGAAAACCAGATCATACCATCTGGGTAAGTACGGTTACAGTAATAAAAAAATTGACAAAATGACTAAAAAGAGTAAAAATGCACAAAAAATGAATGCGCAATACGGTCAAGTGTCCATGCAAGACGGAACAAATCTTAAATTTTAATAAAATATCACTTGCATGGTAAAATGTATAGTGTTATAATTTAAAACATCAACATAATAAAGCGTCAGTGAAAGCCAAGGCCGGCTGGGAACCCAGTTGGCTTTTGTTACATTTTCAGTTCCTGTACATAATGATCGATCTTGCGGAAATAAAGTGGGGCGGATTGTAACAGAGGTGTAAGAGGGATAAATGGGCTGGCCAAAAATAAGGAGGATTTTATTATGAAAAACCTGAAAAAAATTCTTAGTGTTACTGCGGCAGCAGCAATGGTAATGACAACAGTTGCACCTGTATCTGTATTTGCTGATGATGCTACATTTAAGATCGGTGGAATCGGACCTGTAACCGGAGCAGCAGCAATCTACGGACAGGCTGTAAAGAATGCAACAGAACTTGCTATCAACGAAGTAAACGAAGACGGCGGTATCAATGGATATCAGGTAGAGTTCAAATTCGAAGATGATGAGAACGATGCAGAGAAATCCCTGAACGCTTACAATGCATTAAAAGACTGGGGAATGAACATTCTGGTTGGTACAGTTACTTCCACACCTTGTGTAGCTGTAGCAAATGAAACAGCAGCAGACAATATGTTCCAGCTCACCCCATCCGGATCTGCAACAGAGTGTGTTGCTAACCCGAACGTATTCCGTGTATGCTTCTCTGACCCGAACCAGGGTACTGCAGCGGCTCAGTACATTGGAGAGCATAAACTTGCTACAAAAGTAGCTATTATCTATGACAGCTCTGATGTATATTCATCAGGTATCACACAGAACTTCACAGCAGAAGCAGCTAATCAGGGTATTGAGATCGTTTCCTCTGAAGCATTCACTGCTGATAACAATAAAGACTTCTCCGTACAGCTTCAGAAAGCAAAAGACGGCGGTGCTGAATTAGTATTCCTTCCAATTTATTATACAGAAGCTTCCCTGATCCTTGCACAGGCAGACAGCATGGGATTTGAAACTAAATTCTTCGGATGCGATGGTATGGACGGTATCCTTGGTGTAGAAAACTTTGATACATCTCTTGCAGAAGGTCTGATGCTTCTTACACCATTTGCAGCAGATTCTACAGATGAGAAAACCCAGAACTTTGTAAAAGCATATAAAGATGCTTACAAAGACACACCAAACCAGTTCGCAGCAGATGCTTATGATGCAGTATACGCAATCAAAGCAGCAGCAGAAAAAGAAGATGTAAAAGCAGACATGGATGTTGCAGATATCTGTGCAGCACTTGAAAAAGGCATGACCGAGATCACACTGGAAGGTGTTACAGGTGACGAGATCACATGGACAGAAGACGGTGAGCCAAACAAAGCTCCGAAAGCTGTAGAGATCAAAGATGGTGCTTACGCAGCAATGGAGTAATGAAATCGGAATAACTGAAAAGATTTCATAAGAAATAAAATGCGATTGTTCCTAAAGTGGACAATGGTTTGTATGCCAACGGGGCTGTCTGAATTATCCAGACAGCCCTGTTGCCTAATACGTTATCACATTAATGCGTTAATGACAGATTTACTTTTGGCAAAATAAACAAGACAGATTTCGCTAAAGGCAAATCTGCCAGTTTTACACACAATAAAATTATTTAAATATAAGAAAGGAAAGACTTCTATGAGTAGTTTTATATCATATCTTATCAGTGGTATCAGCCTCGGAAGTGTATATGCGATCATCGCCCTTGGTTATACCATGGTATATGGAATCGCTAAAATGCTGAATTTTGCTCATGGAGATGTTATCATGGTCGGCTCTTATGTAGTTTATGTCGCAGTCAGCGGCATGGGATTAAATCCGATTTTAGCTATCCTGCTGTCCATTATCATCTGTACACTCATGGGCGTTGTGATCGAAGGCGTTGCGTATCGACCACTGCGTAATGCAGCTTCACCTCTGGCTGTTCTGATCACAGCCATCGGTGTCAGCTACCTGCTTCAGAATGTAGCCCTTCTAATCTGGGGAGCAGATACCAAATCATTCAGTAACGTGATCAGCCTTCCATCCCTGAAACTTGCAGGTGGTTCTATCGTGATTACAGGTGTAACCATCGTAACCATTATCGGCGGTATCCTGATCATGGCAGGTCTGATGCTTTTTATCAGCAAGACAAAAACAGGACAGGCAATGCTTGCCGTATCTGAGGATAAAGGTGCTGCCCAGTTGATGGGTATTAACGTAAACAAAACAATCTCCGTTACTTTTGCAATCGGTTCCGGACTTGCAGCCATCGCAGGTGTGCTTCTCTGTTCCGCATATCCGTCCCTGACACCATATACAGGTGCCATGCCTGGTATCAAGGCATTTGTTGCGGCAGTATTCGGCGGTATCGGATCTATTCCGGGTGCTTTTATCGGTGGTATTGTTCTGGGTATCCTGGAGATTTTTGGTAAAGCATATATCTCTTCACAGATGGCAGATGCCATTGTATTCGGTGTTCTGATCGTGGTTCTGGTTGTGAAACCTACCGGTATTCTTGGTAAGAACATTCAGGAGAAAGTGTGAGGTGGCAGACATGGAAAAGAAGAAATTAAACAAAACAACAAAAAGCAATCTCATTACATACGGAATGGTTCTTGCAGCATATCTGATCGTACAGGGACTGATTGCAGGGAATCTGCTTTCCAACCTGATGCAGGGTCTGCTGGTGCCCCTTTGTGTATATATTATTCTGGCACTTTCCCTGAACCTGACGGTTGGTATCCTGGGTGAGTTAAGTCTTGGCCATGCCGGATTTATGTGTATCGGTGCATTCACCAGTGCAGCATTTACAAAGGCAACTATGGACACATTTACAAATGCAGGGCTTCGTTTCTTCATTGCTCTGATCATCGGAGCTGTGTGTGCAGGTATCTTCGGATTCCTGATCGGTATTCCTGTGCTTCGTCTGAAAGGTGACTATCTTGCTATCGTAACACTGGCATTTGGTGAGATCATTAAGAATATCATCAATGTTCTTTATGTGGGAATCGACAGTAACGGAATTCATTTTTCCATGAAAGACCAGATGTCTCTGGGTATGGAACCTGACGGAAAGATGATCATCAGTGGCGCTATGGGTATCACAGGTACACCGAGACAGTCAACATTTACGATTGGTGTGGTTCTGATTCTGGTTACTTTATTTGTGGTTCTGAATCTGATCAATTCACGTGACGGACGTGCAATCATGGCAATCCGTGATAACCGTATCGCAGCAGAATCTATCGGTATTGATATTACAAAGTACAAACTGAAAGCATTTGCAATTTCTGCAGCGCTGGCCGGTATCGGTGGTGTGCTTTATGCTCATAACCTCGCAACTTTAACAGCACTTCCGAAGAACTTCGGATATAACATGTCTATTATGTTCCTGGTATTTGTCGTTCTTGGCGGTATCGGAAATATGCGTGGTTCTATCATCGCGGCAGTAATTCTGAATCTCCTTCCAGAGCTTCTTCGTGGACTGAGCGATTATCGTATGCTGTTCTACGCAATCGTACTGATCGTTATGATGCTGATCAACTGGGCACCGAAGGCGATTGAGATGAGAGAGCGTTTTTTAAGCAGATTTAAGAAAAAGGAGGCATAAGCTATGGCATTGCTGGAAGTAAATCATTTAAATATTTCATTCGGCGGTCTTCATGCAGTGGATGATTTCCATGTCTCCATCGAGAAAGGACAGCTTTATGGTCTGATTGGTCCGAACGGTGCCGGTAAGACTACAATCTTTAATCTTCTTACAGGTGTGTATAAGCCGGATGAGGGAATTATCAATCTGGACGGACAGGATATCACCGGAAAGAGTACCATTGATATCAACAAAGCGGGAATTGCCAGAACATTCCAGAATATCCGTCTGTTCCATCAGATGAGTGTGCTGGACAATGTAAAGGCAGGACTTCACAATCATGATAAATACAGCCTTTTTACAAGTATTGTACATACTCCGAAATACTTTAAGGTTGAGAAGACCATGAATGAGGAAGCCATGAAACTTCTGAAGGTGTTTGATCTGGACAAAGAGGCAGATATCCTTGCTTCCAACCTTCCTTATGGTAAGCAGAGAAAGCTGGAGATTGCCAGAGCACTGGCAACAAAGCCGAAGCTTCTTCTTCTGGATGAGCCGGCAGCTGGTATGAACCCCAATGAAACTGAGGAACTGATGGATACCATCCGTTTTGTTCGTGATAACTTTGATATGACCATTCTTCTGATCGAACATGATATGAAGCTGGTTTCCGGAATCTGTGAGGAGCTGACTGTACTGAACTTTGGTCATGTTCTGAGACAGGGCAAGACTTCAGATGTGCTCCATGATCCGGAAGTTATCAAGGCATATCTTGGAGAATAGGAGGAGAGACAGATGGCATTACTGGAAGTACAGGACATACAGGTTTATTATGGAATGATTCAGGCATTGAAGGGTGTTTCTTTCTCTGTAAATGAAGGTGAGGTTATTGCGCTGATCGGTGCCAATGGTGCAGGCAAGACTACTACTCTGCATACAGTGACCGGGCTTCTTCGTGCAAAATCAGGACATATTATTTATGACGGACAGGATATCACAAAGGTTCCGCCTCACAAAATCGTAACAATGGGTATGGCACATGTTCCGGAAGGAAGACGTGTGTTTGCAAATATGACCGTTCTTCAGAACCTGAAGATGGGAGCATATACAAGATCTGATAAGAATGAGATCGATGCAACGATCGAGAAGGTATATAAGCGTTTCCCGCGTCTGAAAGAACGTCAGAATCAGACAGCAGGTACACTAAGCGGTGGTGAGCAGCAGATGCTTGCCATGGGACGTGCGCTGATGAGTCAGCCAAAGATCATTCTGATGGACGAGCCGTCCATGGGTCTTTCACCAATCTTTGTAAATGAGATCTTTGATATTATTAAAGAGGTAAGTGAGAGTGGAACAACGGTTCTGCTGGTTGAGCAGAATGCGAAGAAGGCTCTTTCTATCGCTGACAGAGCTTATGTTCTTGAGACCGGAAGGATTACACTGGAAGGTAAGGCAAGTGATCTTCTTCATGATGAGTCTGTTCAGAAGGCATATCTTGGAGAATAAACAGGAGGGGTTTTATGGAGAATTTTGTAATTACCATTGCGAGACAGTATGGAAGCGGTGGACGTACAGTTGGCCAGATGTTGGCTAAGAGATTGGGAGTTCCTTTTTATGGTAAAGAGATCATTCAGATGGCTTCAGATGAGAGCGGTATTGATGTGAAGTTATTTGGTCAGGTTGAAGAAGGGACAAAAGTAAAAGCGTCACTGTTTAATAAGACCGGTCTTTATAAAGGGGCACTGATAGCACCGGATCAGAAGGGATTTATTTCTGATGAGAATATTTTTAATTATCAGGCAAAGGTTGCGAATGATCTGGCTGAGAAGGAGCCATGCGTAATCGTGGGACGATGCGTGAATTATGTGTTCAGAGACAGACCGAATACACTGAGAGTATTTATTCATGCACCATGGGAATTCCGTGTTGAGAAGTCCAGAGAGAAGATTAGCGGTGGTGATGAGGAAATTGAGAAGTTCCTTCGCAAAGATGATAAGAGAAAACAGGATTATTATCGTAAATTTGCAGGCGGGGACTGGAGTGATGCGACAAATTATGATCTGTGCCTGAATTCAGGAAAACTGGGATTTGAGAAGTGTGTGGATGCGATTCTGGCGCAGATGGAGGTTATGGGAATTAAATGATGAAAAGGGCAGTCTCTCTTTGGAGGCTGCCCTTTTTTAGTCTAAGATTGGGATTTGATTTTTGTTTGGTATTCTTTTAGGGTTTTCTCGTAGCCCATTTCGGATAGTTTGTAGAAGTGTTCTCCCTGGATTTCGGTTGGGAGGTATTGTTGGTCTACGTAATGGTTGGGGTAGTCGTGGGCGTATTTGTAGCCGATTCCATGACCTAGTTTTTCGTGACCGCCGTAGTGTGCGTCCTGGAGGTGAGGCGGGACGGTGGTTTTTGTGCGCTTGACGGAGTCCATGGCTGCGAAGATGGAATTGACGGCGGAATTGCTCTTTGGAGCGCAGGCCATGTAGGTGACTGCCTGGGAGAGGATGATCTGGGCTTCTGGCATTCCTACACGTTCTACTGCCTGGGCGGCTGCTACTGCTACGCAGAGAGCTTGAGGGTCGGCGTTTCCGATGTCTTCGGAGGCAAGAATCATGATTCTGCGGGCGATAAATTTGACGTCTTCTCCGGCGTAGAGCATTTTGGCAAGGTAATAGACTGCAGCGTCGGGGTCTGACCCCCTCATACTTTTGATGAAAGCGGAGATGATATCGTAATGATTGTCTCCGTTTTTGTCGTAGCGGACTACTCGTTTCTGGATGCACTGGGAAGCGACATCAAGGGTGATGTGAATGATTCCGTCTTCACTTCTTGGTGTAGTAAGGATACCAAGTTCGATGGCGTTGAGAGCATTTCTGGCATCTCCGCCTGCCATGTCTGCGAGGAAATCGAGTGCGTCTTCATCTATCTGGGCTTTATAGTTTCCCATTCCTTTTTTCTTATCGTTTACGGCTCTGAGGATGAGTTCTTTTACCTCAGGAATTTCCAGAGATTTCAGTTCGAAGATGATGGAGCGGGAGATAAGAGCCGCATTGACTTCGAAGTATGGATTTTCTGTTGTTGCGCCGATAAGAATGATGGTTCCGTCTTCTACAAATGGAAGGAGATAATCCTGTTGGCCTTTGTTGAAACGGTGAATCTCGTCGATGAAGAGGATGGTTTTCTTTCCGTACATTCCGAGATTCTGCTGTGCTTCTTTGACAACAGTTTCCATATCTTTTTTGCCGGCTACGGTGGCGTTGATCTGGGTAAATTCAGCGCTTGTGGTGTTGGCGATTACTTTTGCCAGAGTGGTTTTGCCTGTTCCCGGAGGGCCGTAGAAGATAACTGAGGTCAGTTTGTCTGCCTTTATTGCTCTGTAGAGCAAGGTGTTTTTTCCGATAATGTGTTGTTGGCCTACTACTTCATCCAGGGTAGTAGGGCGCAGCCTGGAAGCAAGAGGAGACTCCTGATCCAGAGTTTTTGATTTTGCATATTCAAATAAATCCATAGCTTGTTCTCCTATAGTAAATCAGATAATAAATCTTGTAATGATTATATGATAACATGAGAATTCTATAAAGATGGAGGAACTTTTATAAAAGCTCCTCCATTATTTTTGCATATATTTCCTGATAGTGCGTAGACCATTTCTTACAGATCGACTGTGCGGCCTCGAGGTTTGGGGCGGCGATGTTTAAGTCGATAAGGGAGTTTCCTTTCTCGATAAGCTGACATCTTACTGAGTAGGTTCCATGCTTGGTAATATAATAGTCGGCCGGGGTGACGATGCGTTCCTGGGCTTTGAATCCGGTGGATTTCAGATATTCTCTGACTTCCTGTTTGATTTCAGGAGAGACATCTTTCTGGAAAAAGGAGAGGGTTTTTCTGCCATCTTCGGTGATACGATAATGGGAAGTATTGGAACGGGTGTCCATGGTGATCAATTCTGCTTCCACCAGCTCAGAGATTGCCTGTTGGAGGTGGAAATAATTTGTATATTCCCGATCCAGAATAAATTCTGAGATCTGTGAGTTAGTCAGCGTATCATCAGTGTTCTGAAGCATATATAATACGATCAGTTTGTAAATAGTAAATGGTGTTGACATAGTTCCCTCCTTTTGTAAAGTTGCAGAGAATTTGATATCTTGTCTAAAATTTCCCGGAAGTTACTGTTTGTTGGAGTCTGGAGCGGTTTTATATAGCCTGCCCTGAAAACTCTGTTGTTCCTTCATCCGATGGTGCAGGAGATTCAATACTTCACGTTTACGGCTTGCCCATAATGGTGCGATCAGCAAATCCTTAGGACCATCTCCGGTAATACGGTGGATGACGATATCCGGGCGTAAATGCTCCAGGCATTCGATAAGCAGTGACAGATATTCATCTCTTTCGTAAGTCTGAAACATCCCTTTCTCATAATCGGCTGCCAGATCGGTACCGCGAAGCACGTGAAGTAATTGTAGCTTGATTCCCTGGATGTCCATCTGATTCAGATATTCCATGGTTGCAAGAATATCTTCATTACTTTCTCCGGGCAGTCCGAGAATTGTATGGACGATTACTTCAATGCCTTCTTTTCGCAGGCGCTGTACAGCATCATTGAAAACAGAAAGCGGATATCCCCGGCGGATATACTGAGCTGTTGTTTCATGTATTGTCTGGAGACCAAGTTCCACCCATACTGGTTTCTGTCTGTTAAGCCGTGATAAGAGTTCTACAATCTCAGGGCTGAGACAGTCAGGACGCGTGCCGATAGAAAGAGCCACGACTTTCGGATGCGTAATCGCTTCTGTGAAAATTTTCTCCAGATATTCTACAGGAGCATAGGTGTTTGTATACGCCTGAAAATACGCGATATATTTGTGAATCGGCCGTTTCTGTGACAGAATAGCAATCTGACTTTCAATCTGGTCGGTGATGGAAAGAGCAGCATCTGCGGCGAAATCACCGCTGCCTCCTGCACTGCAGAAGATACAGCCCCTGGTTCCAATCTTGCCATCGCGGTTAGGGCAGGACATTCCACCGTTTAATGTAACTTTATAAACTTTCTCACCAAACCGTTCCCTGAGCATATAGTCCAGGGAGTGATATGGCTTTTCTCCCCACTTTCTCATACTGTGTGAGTATCTCCCGTAGTAAGAGTTTTGTTTGTGTCAGTAGTTGAATTTTCTGTTGTTGCAGTTACAGATTCTGTGGAAATGTTTTCTCCAGGTGTAGCAGCAGATTCAACTGAACTAAAAGTATCCAGTGAATCAGTGTTTTCGGAATCTGTATCTTCTGTAATATAGTTATCAAAAATCTTTACCAGAAAATGTCCGTTGATAAATGCTTCCAGTGAAATTCCAAACAGGATCAGAACCATAAACAGCAGGGACTGGGCGCGGACATTCGGAACAAAAAATACTGCAAAAGGTATAAGTGTGATGACTGCCATCAGGAGTGTATATGGAAGATGGCGAATTGACATCAGGAATGCATTGCGGAATGTATTTTTTATAGAATTATAAAATTTCGCAAGTACCGGGTAGATGTACAAAAATACCATCAGATATATAATACCGAAAGCAATAAAAAGAATATACAGTACCTGAGACATAGTTCCGCCAAGGTTTGGTACGATATTTAAATCCATATAGAGGATAGCTGCAATAACAAGCATGATCAGATTGATGATCGTTGCCTGTTTGAAGTTCTGTTTAAAAGATTTAAAGAAGCTTCGGATGATATAAGATTCTTCATTACGTGTCATTTTCAGTGTGACATAGTGGAGTGCAGTCAGTGACGCTCCAATGGTTACGATTGGCAGACAACAGATCAGGCAGACCACATTGAGCATGATAAGGTCAGCCACACGCCCCATGACGGTAAAGAACTTGTTGTCCATGTTAAATAATTTGTCCATTCGTTTGATTACTCCTTTTGTACATATAATGTAATTACTGTTAGTATAACGAATCAGTTAGGAAAAAGCAAACCTTTTTACAGGAACAACAATACCTGATTATGTAAACATGATCAGGTAACCAGCAGCTGGTCGGCAGTGACAAAAACATATCCTTTTTCGGAGAACAGATCAACGATTTTTAATGCCGCATCAACAGAAGTCTGATAGCCATCATGCATGAGAATGATGGAACCATCACGAACTTCTTTTTCTACAATAGAAAGTATGGAGCCTATATTCTGGCTCTTCCAGTCCAGTGTATCAACATCCCAGAAAACAGGAAGCATGGTAACAGACAGCTCCATATCTTTGAGCCATGCACCAAATGGAGGGCGCACATAGGAGGGATAAACACCTGTGGCTTCATAGATACGATTATTTGTTTTTTCAATTTCTATGCGAGCTTTCTGAGTTGGTATTTTATTAAGTTGTACATGGTCCCAGGTGTGATTTCCAATCAGGTGACCATCGCGCCGCATCTGCTGAAGGATATCTTCATTCCCTTCAATATTTTCCCCAATCAGAAAAAAAGATGCATGAACTTTTCTTTCTCTCAGACCATCCAGGAGAAGGGGCGTATACTTGGAATTTGGCCCGTCATCGAAGGTAAGGGCGATTCTTGGAGCTTCTTTTGATGGAAGTGTGTTGGAGACTTCCGGAGAAAAATATTTGGAAACTGCGGCTGCATTCTGGTCGGCAGAGGTAAGTGACTGATTTACCAGAGAAAGCATACCGGGGCCTGCGATTGTGGTGAGGGTTTGGATGCGTCTGTCTGTATCGGCGAAAAAGAACGCAAAAAGTAAAAGAACACATAAGGGGATAAGACATCGGTATTTAATTTTAGAAGCGATTTTATTTGATATCATTTTTATAATCTCTCCATTGAATAATTAGGAAATGGTAGGCAATACACTGTATTATATGAAAAAAAGAAAGCAAAACATACCGATTTATTGTATAATAAATACAGTTTGGTTTTACAGGAACGGTAATGATATGACCGGCTGTAGAAAAATATACTTAGATAGTTGATGGAGAATGAAATGAAAAAGAAACAGACAAATCTAATCATATTCCTTGTGTTGGCAGGCATTCTGGTGGTTTTTTACATAACGGGAGAATCCTACTATGAAGGGCTGACTTGTAAAAGCAATCAGGAGGAAGCAAACAGCGAAGTAG
>NZ_JBWLUT010000151.1:0-12382 GCF_056504575.1 Blautia sp. CGZ-1-C1 | reverse complement strand
TGAGTAAAATCAAGGGTTCCGAGAGGCTACCGTAGAAATGGAAGTAAGCCCGTTGAGGGCATTGACACACTTCATAAATGCTCCAAAGAATAGTAGGTTTGCTATGTAGAAATGGAAGTAAGCCCGTTGAGGGCATTGACACGGCTCTGGCTTTGGCGCGGTTCTCTGTTTAATAGTAAATGCCTGGGTCTGACCCTGTGAAGTACAACTAAAAAGGATAAAGCAGAGCTAAAAGATCTAAACACTTCCGGGGTCAAATAGATGTCGGAGTCTGACCATATGAAGTACAACTAAAGAGGATAAAGCAGAGCTAAAAGATATATAAAAGAATTATAAAATGATTTAAGCGTCAAAAGCCCGTACCTATTCAGTTAGATTTGTACCTTAAAAATTTAACACATGATACCATACCCATATCATCCATTATCTGTTAAAATTCATTAGGAAAGTATCAGATTCAGAGCAGATAAAAAGAGCAGTTGGGTGTGTTGCAGTAATGTAACGTGCTAAGCGTAGACAGCAAGGTAGTAGGGATGGTAACAATAAATGACTCCCACATGACATGTATATTAAATGCGTTTCATGGGGAGTCATTTTTTTATGCAGTTTTCTGTACAGCCAGAGCCTTGATTTCTTCTAAGGTCAGGTCTGTAAAAACGGCAATATCTTTGTAAGTGAGTTTACCGGAAGCCAGCATACGCTTAGCAATTTCTACGGCTTTTTCATGAGAACTTTCTTTTCGCATATTTTCCATTTCTCTGCACATAGTCAAAACTCCTTCCTCATCTTCTTTGAAATAACGTACCCTGTCAGCAAGTATTTTATAATACATATCTTTCGGATCGGTACAGGAAAAATCGTGCATTAATTTTCCGAGTTCTGTTTCGTCTTTGATTTGGGAATTTACATAAATAATATGAGCTTCATCTCCAAATGGTTCACCGGTTTCCTGGACGATGCGGTCAATGTGATAGATTGGAAGCCCGGATTTTAATACATCATTTTCAGTAATAAAAATCACATAGGTTTCAGTGAGGGCATCATATTTATCACCGGCTTCAGTTATATTGGCATCTATAAGACTGCTGTTATATCTTGCACGTTTTGCACCAGCACCACGATCACTTCTTTGGATTTCTATATTATAAGTGCGGTTATTAGTATCGACAGCTAATATATCCAAGCGAACAGAACGTCCCTGTAAATTTTTTATATCATATTGTCCCTGCACAGATTGTACTTTAAGGTCATGCCTTTGTAAAATGATTTGAAGTAGAAATTCAGCACATGCCGTATCTTCAAAAACTTTACTCATAAAATCATCATCTAAAAGACGGAAACCTCTAAGGCGTTGCAGATCTTCTTTATGTTTTTGTTCAAAATCTAGTGTTTCTTCTGTATTATTCATCGTGAAAACACCACCTGCTTTCCTTTAGAATGGGATATAGTAAACATGAATTTCTGTATCATTATTTTAACATGGTAGATAGTAATCCTCAATACCCGAATTTTGAAATGCCAAATACCGATGAAAAATAACAGTCTATAAATCCTTTTCTTTTTCAAGCTCTTGTTCTTTCTCACGATTCTTCCCAAGAATCATATCAATATTAGCAGACACAGGCTGGCGCTTTAGAGAACCCGAAAGCGGATGCTTTCCTGATGTTTCATTATGCAGCAGATATGACATATTATACGACAGATTGAAAAAAGATGTAAAATAGCAAGATTGCCTGATGGAAAATATTTATTCCATCAGGCAATCCTATGTAAACATTTCTTTAGTTTTGATTATTCTGCAGATTCTTTAGAAACAGAATTTTTCTTTTTTCTGGATTTACCAGAAATCATTTTATGACCGGAGTAGACAGCCATAATCATGCAGAGAAAAGCTGCAAGCAAAATATTTGTGAGCAGTTTTCATGTTTTTATAGCCGGTATAAAAGGTTCCAATCATGGCTGCCAATGCACCAAGTGACCAATATTTATGTGCTTTCATTTGATATACCTCCTGCGTTTTTTTATATAATACCTCTTTTTAGAAAGCATGAAAACAGGAAATTTATAAATTCTGTTCTTTCTCAATCTGCTGTTCCTGTTCGTAGCTCTTCCCAAGGATCATATCAATATTGGCAGACACGGTACGAAACTCCCGTTCATAATTCCGGCGGTTAGAAAAATCTTCCCGTTGCATATTTCGCAATTCAATAAGTCGGTCTTTTTCAGCATAGAGGGCTTTCGTGGAAGGCAGCTTATTTCCGACAGATTTTTCTTTCAGTGTTCGGAGAGCTGTATCATAAAGAGAAACTTTTTATTTTTATGGTAATAGCTGTTTAGTTTCTGACATTCAGATTACAAACCTGTTTGCGGCAGAGTTATTGATGCCGTATGAAGTCTTTCGGAAAAATTTCTTTGCACATATGAACGAATTGGAAATAACTCCCGGGAAGGTACGGTTGGATGAGGCTATCCGTCTGATTGTTTGTCAGATGAGTGATTTTTTGGTTCCTTATGCGATTAGCATAAATTAAGTCTGCGAAGCAAACGATACTCCTTGGGCTTTGCACAAGGAGATTCATATTCCTTGCATCGCACGGCGTGTTACTGGACGCGGAGTGAACAGTAACCAGTAAATAAACAATTTATTGACAAATAACTGACCAGATGTAATAATACCACTCAGAGATAGTATTTGGACTCAAAACTATACTCTGGCTGAAATCACTGGAATCTTATATAAAAGCAGCCAGCCGGAATCCGGAAACGGGAACGGAGGGATGTATGTAATTTTAAAAGATACGAGCCGGTATTTATGATACAAAAAATCAGATTTCCAATAATCTATGGAATAGTAAAACATATTTTATGTATCAGAAACAGGACTCAATATACAGGGAATCAATCAGAAGCGTTTCAGGGTCAAGGTGTATCCTGATGTGCTTTTTTGCAGATCATAAAGGTATATTTCCTTTTTATGGTGCTGCTTGACTCTGATTTTTCCCGCAGGAAAGGACTATATAAGATGACAATAGAAATGTTAAAAGGAAAAATCCACAGAGCAACTGTTGTCCAGGCCGAACTGGATTATGTGGGAAGCATTACTGTGGATGAAGAACTGCTGGAAGCTGCCGGAATACTGGAATATGAGAAAGTTCAGATTGTAGATGTGAACAATGGCAGTCGATTCGAGACATACACAATCTGCGGAAAACGCGGAAGCGGTATGATCTGTCTGAACGGAGCAGCAGCAAGATGTGTAAGCACAGGTGACAAGATTATCATCATGGCTTACGCAGGATATGAGCCTGAAGAGGCACGCATTCATAAGCCTGCAGTTGTATTTGTAGATGAAGAGAATAAGATCAGCAGAGTGACCAATTATGAGAAACATGGTCTGCTGAAAGACATGGCCTGAAAACGTTGATATCAGATTAGAGGCTATCATAAGATGAAAGTGAATTCAGAAAAGAGGCTATCTCAAAATCTATGATACCGGTCCATTGACCGAGAAAGAGGAGATAACAATGCAGGTAACAAAAACAGTAGAAGAAACAAGAAAACAGATCAAAGCATGGAAAAAAGAAGGTAAAACTATAGGTCTTGTTCCAACAATGGGATTTCTTCATGAGGGACATGCAAGTCTGATCAAAAAATGCAGAGAACAGAACGACATTGTAGTTGTGTCTGACTTTGTCAATCCAACACAGTTTGGTCCGACAGAGGATCTTGAGGCATATCCAAGAGATTTCGAACGCGACAGCAAACTCTGTGAAAGTCTTGGCACAGACCTGATCTTCTGCCCTGAACCTTCTGAAATGTATCATGATCCCCATGCATTTGTAAGTATCGATACATTATCTGAGACACTTTGTGGAAAAACACGTCCTATCCATTTCAAAGGTGTGTGCACAGTTGTAACCAAGCTGTTCCATATTGTAGCCCCGGACAGAGCATATTTCGGACAGAAGGATGCTCAGCAGCTGGCCATCATCCGCAAAATGGTCCAGGATCTGAATTTTGATATAGAAATCGTAGGCTGCCCGATCGTCCGTGAAGAGGACGGACTGGCAAAATCCTCCAGAAATACATATTTAAGCGATGAAGAGAGAAAGGCTGCTCTCTGTCTGTCCAGATCCGTAAAACTCGGACAGGAAATCATTCACGCAGGTATTTCCGCAGAAGAACTTCTCGGCAAAATGCGTGCAGTGATCGAGGCAGAGCCTCTGGCAAAAATCGATTACGTTTCCATGGTAGATGCACTTACCATGCAGCCTGTGGAAAAAGCTGATCATAATGTTCTCGTAGCAATGGCTGTCTATATTGGCAAAACAAGACTGATCGATAACTTCAGCTACGAGGTATAATATATGGAAAATATTTTAAAGAAAATAGGAAAAATCAGCAGTTTTGCATCCAGATATATTGGAATCATCATCATTGCCTTTTCATGCCTTGCCTTTTTCTGGAGGGATGGATTTGCATGGATGACAAATTATACATCTGTTTTTCTGGGCGTGATCATGTTTGGTATGGGACTGACCATACGTCTGGAAGACTTCCGGGCAATTTTTTCCAGACCAAAGGAAGTGATCATTGGCGCAGTTGCACAGTATACGATCATGCCAGTCGTAGCCTGGGTATTGTGTAAAATTATGAATCTTCCCGCAGATCTGGCTCTGGGTGTGATTCTTGTGGGATGCTGTCCTGGTGGAACAGCCAGCAATGTGATTACCTATATTGCAGGCGGTGATGTTGCACTTTCAGTAGGAATGACCATCGTTTCCACTCTGGCTGCTCCTGTTATGACTCCATTTCTTGTGTACATTCTGGCAGGTGCCTGGGTGGAAGTATCCTTCTGGGCAATGGTACTTTCTGTTGTAAAAGTAATTCTGGTTCCTGTACTTCTTGGAATCCTTCTCCGTACACTTGCAGGAGATCATGTAGATAAAGTTTCAGATGTTATGCCATTGATCTCTGTTGTAGCCATTGTTATGATCATTGGCGGAATCGTGGCAATTAATGCAGAGAAAATCTTAAGCTGCGGAGTTCTGGTCCTTGGCGTTGTTGCGGTCCACAATTTCTGTGGTATGATGCTTGGACTCCTTGCAGCAAAAATTTTCCATGTAGAATATACACGGGCAACAGCTATAGCTATTGAAGTGGGCATGCAAAACAGCGGACTGGCAGTTTCTCTGGCAGCAGCTAACTTTGTAGCCAATCCACTGGCAACTCTTCCAGGTGCTATTTTCAGTGTATGGCATAATATTGCAGGCTCCATCTTTGCAGGAATCCGCCGTTCCGGCGTAGAAAACCGGACACGCACAGGTGAAAATGGTGTGTCTGCAGCATAAATAACAAGGGAACGTAGAAAAAAAATCCCCGGAATCCTTGGCTTAACAGTGATAAGAAACTAACACATTGGGGTCAGACCATCCGCTTTTTACAAGAGCAACCGTAGAACTCTTTGCAAAAGAAGGAGCAAAAGTCATAATTGTTGGAACAAAGGAAGAACTGGGAGAAAGCTGTGTGAATGAAATCAAGTCAGCCGGAGGAGAAGCGATTTTCTGTAAAACAGACGTGACATCTGATGAAAGTCTTGATAACCTGGTTAAAACAGCTCTGGACGCCTACGGAAAAATAGACATTCTCGTTAATAATGCAGGAGTAGGCGGAACAACTGCCGATATGGATCAGATCACAATGGATGAATGGAACACTGTTCTTGCAACAAATCTCACAGCACCATTTGTTCTTTGCAAGAAAATAATTCCTATTATGGAAAAACAAGGAGCTGGAACCATCGTCAATGTAGCTTCCATGGCAGCAACCGCAGCAGGCCGCGGAGGGCTTGCTTACACTTCTGCCAAACATGGCCTTCTTGGACTCACCCGTCAAATGTCATTGGATCATGGACGTACAGGAGTGCGTATAAATGCTGTTCTTCCAGGACCGATTGCAACAGATATGATTGCACGTGTGCTTGCAATTCCACAGCATCCGGTAACAATGAAGATTGGAATGAGTCCGGCAAAACGTCCTGGAGAACCTATCGAAGTAGCACAGGCTATTGCATTCCTTGCATCAGACGAAGCTAGTTTCATCCATGGAGCGGCTTTGGCTGTAGATGGCGGATATACGATATTTTAAAAATAATTGATATGCATTGGAAAAAGGAGTCATTTGGACTCCTTTTTTTCAGTACGTAAGACTTGACTGCGGAGATATCTCAAAACATGGTGACCTTAAGGAAAGTCCCCCAAATCTGACATCCTATGAAAAACGGAGGCGAGAGAGTTATGTTCGATACCATTCATCATATTGCAATCATTGGAAGCGATTATGAAAAATCAAAACATTTTTATGTGGATCTGCTTGGGTTTAAAGTAATCAGAGAAAATTATCGAAAAGAACGTGATGATTACAAGATTGATCTGGCATGTGGAACGCAGGAAATAGAACTTTTTATAATAAAAAATGCTCCAGCTCATGTAAATTATCCGGAAGCATTGGGATTACGCCATCTGGTATTTAAAGTTAAGAGTGTAGATGATACAGTAAAAGAATTGAATGGGAAAGGAATTGAAACAGAGCCGGTACGCCTGGATGATTATACCGGAAAGAGAATGACATTTTTCCATGATCCAGATGGACTTCCATTGGAAATTCATGAGTAGAAAATAGCATAGAATAAAAAGAGACAGATGCAGGTAATGAAATACTCCCACATCTGTCTTTTTTGCGCAAAGATTTATTTATCGGAATGTCGCAGACAGCTTTTTATAAAGGCAGCAGCTTTTATCATTTGTTCTTTTTCTTCATTTCTTTTAAAATCGGGTCTGTAAAATTCCTAATTTTACCATCAATGCTTCCTGCAAGATCTGAGAAAAGTTAATGTTTTCACGGATTGCAGCTTCATTAAGCCATTCTGGGATGCTCAATGTTTTCTTTACTGCACGAGAACAATTCGCTCTGCGATATTCCGCCATATCAAATTCTACGATCACTAGAGTTCCATCTTCTGGATCTATAGCATCAAGAGCTGAGGCTTCTGGTATTGGTTCCTTTTCATTTTCTCTTGCGGTCAATGCCAGTCCAAGGGCATCCACAGACATTTCATATGCTTCCTGCATATCTTCGCCCTGTGTCATACATTCTGGAATATCCGGAAATGTAACCCAAAATCCGCCTTCCTCTGCTTTATGAAATACTGCCGGATAAAATAATCTATTCATATAAACACCCTCCATTTCAGGCGGCAGGGCTATTTAAGCCCCGCCTGTTTGAGTATTGCCTGCGCCAATCCCTTTTTCAGATCTTTGGAGTGATAAGGAACGATTACCGTTCTTCCGGTTTCTTGGTTATTCAGTTTGACATGAGAGCCATTCTGATTTACCGTTTCGAAACCATTTTCTTTCAGGAGAGTTAACATCTCCTTAGGACTCATTGGCATCTTTTGTATCTCCTTTCCTTATCATACTTATATTGTAATACGTATTTATACGTATGTCAATTGCTTCGTATATTTTTTGTATTGTATATTGTAGCCTGGTGGAAAGGCAATATGTGGGTTTATCGATACGGTGAGATTTCATACAGCTCTGCGGTGTCGGAAGGAACTATTCATGCTATACAAGGATTGTACGTCAACTGGAGAGAGCCTATACTTTGGCTTCCAGCTCTTTCCGTTCTCTCTGGCATTTGTACAATCTGTATGCATAACTGGAGAAAGTAGCATAAGAAAAGAAGAGATCCTGTCAGCGGTTGTAAAAAATGGGCAGTCATATGAGGAGATTATGAACTTTTTGAATGCAGAATCAGATGGAGAAAAGACGGAAAAATAGAATTATTTTGAGTCGCAGATATAGCGACACTCGATTTAGGCGGAAAAAAACTGGAAGTTCACAATTCTTGTTACTTCAGTGGTAAAAGAGAATGAAAAACCAGAAAAATTTATCTGAAAATTATAGTGCGAGTTTATTGACAAAAGAGCTATGAGGGCATAGGATAATAATGTATGAACTGATAGACTTTTGGACGAGCACAAAAAAAGCAGTAAAAACAGTAATTTACAGAAAATTCTGTTAATTACTTGCAAAAATAGCTCTTGGAAGCCGCTAAAATCAAGGGTTCCGAGAGGCTACCGTAGAAATGAAAGTAAGCCCGTTGAGGGCATTGACACTTTTCTTAGACAGTTTCATAGTAATGGCTTTTGCAAAACATATCGGGTCGAGTAGACGCACCCCTTGCGGTCGTACGCCCCTCGCAGAATCCGGACTTGCGGCTTTCCCGCATCCGGCTCTTTGTGAAACGAATCGTTCACATTTATCAATCGTATACACTGACATATATTCTTGCTCTTACTAACGGGTAACTGTTATCAATCATATTCAGAAACTCTACCCAGTTGTAGCTTTTCATAACATTATAACGAAATGCTGTGATTCTCTCTGAATTGTCAGTGATGCCATAGTAATGGAAATAACCAGTTAGTATCTCATTAAGCTTGGAAATGATTTCTTTTACTCTTAAAGTCCGCATGGCCCAGGACACCGGATGAAGTAAGGGAAATCTCTTTCCAGCAGGTGTAATGGCTCCTCCAGGGACTGGAAATCGAACAGAAAAAAGCCCATCATCAGGTAAAGATAGACTATGAAAACAGCTGTTTCTGATCTTCCGTGATAATGCTGTGAAAAAGCCTTGGAAAGCCTTGAAATTCAGCACTTTTCGGGGGTTCAGATATCGTAAAACAGTAGATAAAAATGTCGAAAAATGGTATGCTGTTTCTATCAAAAGTACGGAGTAAAACAGCATGACAGAGCATGAAGAATTACTAATGCTGAGAGCTCTTGCAGCAAAACAGGCGCAGGAACTGGAAGCCGGTAAAAGGATCATTGCCGAGCGTGATGAAAAGATCAGAAAACAGAATATCCAGATCGACAACATGATCCAGGCACTTCTTCATGCCCGGAAACTGCTTAAGAGTTTTGATGGATACCTGATCACGGATGCCTAAGGCTGTTCGTCCAGTTTAAAGTCAGTATGTTCTAAAACAGACTGCAAAATTAAATAGGAGATAATCAAATGGCAAAGAGTACAAGAGGATTTTGCAAATATTGCGGAAAAGAATACACAAGAACGGGGATAGCAAAGCATTTACAAACGTGTAAGAAAAGAGTTGATTCGTGCGAAAAAGCGGAAAAAACAGAAAAATATTTTGAATTGTTGTTATATGGAGCATATAATAAAGACTATTGGATGATTATTCAAATCAAAGAGAATGCAACATTGGATGATCTGGATCGATTTATCCGTGATATTTGGGTAGAGTGTTGCGGACATTTAAGTGCATTTGAGATTGATGGTGTAAGCTATGAAAGGGAACCCGATGATGATTTTGGTTGGGGTGAGCCGGCAAAGAGTACGAATCATACATTAAAACAAGTGCTTACAACGGGAATGATTTTTAATTATGAATATGATTTTGGTTCTACAACAGAAATTATGGTCAAAGTGTTGGATCATTATAGTGCCCAAAAGCAGAACGAAAAAGTTGTGATTTTATCCAGAAATAATCCGCCACAGTTTGTATGTTCTATTTGCGGAAATCAGAAAGCAACATGGATCAATGCATTTCGTATTTATGATGAAGATCTATTCTGGTGCGAAGAGTGCGTGAATAAACTGGAAGAGGGTGAACTTGAAGCGTATGAGAATGACGTATGTTTTCTTCCAATCACGAATTCCCCAAGAATGGGAGTTTGTGGCTATGAAGGAAGTGATATTTATCCGGAACAATTTGAGCCGGATATACCAAAATAAGGATGTATGACGGGGAGTTTAAAGTCCTCTCCCTTTGGAATTTCACGTAGTCCCAAAAGGGAGAGGTTTTTTCATTAATCCAACAATTTTCCCTCTCTGTAAGACCATTCAAGATAATCTGGATTCTGGTAATATAAGTCTGTTTTAAAATCAGATATTTTATCACTGATAAAGGAAGAAAAGATTTTTATCAGCTCCTGTACTTCCGCCCCTGCTTCCGCACAATCTTCTATCATAATACTATAAAGCCTTCCAATATCAAGATAACTCGGAATGGAATATTTACAGTCAGATATCGTATCGAAGGTCCCCTGTTTTATCTGATAATAACTAATTACTTCATCACTTACCTGTTCAAAACTGAGACAATGGTTTACTTCCGCATCATATAAAAGCTTTTTTATCCCTTCCTCACCAATTGCCTTAACGATATCACCTCTATGGTTCTTAGTCTCTCTGGCAATGTATTCTATCAATGCACACACATAAAAATAATCATTTCTTTCTTGTTCTGTCATACACTACCTCACTTTTCATAAATGTCAGACAATCAATTGCCGAAAGGGTATGGAAACTAATCTGATGAGTTGGATATTTAAACTCAGCTAATACCCAGAACTGTCTTCTTGTAATTCGCCCGGCAAGAAAATCATTCACATAATTCCATACGGTATCATTTGCCATCGGCCCCTCTACAATATCATATGTATGCGTTTTTCCGCTTCTACATTCTGCAATAAAATCCAACCACTCATCAGATATCTCAGGAAATCTCAGTATTTTTAAATTTTCAGTTGGCACATACTCATAATAATTGATAATTGGTTCGCCGATTCCACGATTTGCCCAGCGTATAGCCTGATTCATATTATTTGTACAATAAAATCCCCATGAAAAATCTTTTGTATATTTTGTTTTTCTTATTTCTGGATATTGAACAATTTCTTTACTTGCGTGATATAGTTCCATAGATTCTCACCTCATAAAAATAGTTCCACAGTACTGAGTTAATAATATCATGAAACCATTTTATCGTAAAGCTAAAAACCATCACTAATTTCTATTGCGCATCGCTCCATACTTTTCCTCAGATTGTTTGACTTGATTTGCGATTCTGCAATTTACAGTCAATACATTTCCGGGAAATGGTTGACAATCAGCTCCTTGTGTTTTAAAATGGTAAACCATAAAGCAAATGGAGGTTTACAAATGACAAAAACAAAGAGCATGATTTATTGCGGTCTTTTTACGGCGTTGATTGCAGCGGGGGCATTTATTAAAATCCCTGTACCTGTGGTTCCGTTTACACTGCAGTACCTGTTCACTATGCTTGCCGGATTGTTTCTGGGATCCAGAAGGGGTATGATTTCTGTGGTTGCCTATATGCTGCTGGGGCTGGCGGGACTTCCGATCTTTTCGGAAGGCGGTGGAATCTGGTATATTTTCAAGCCAAGCTTCGGTTATATTATAGGGTTCTGCCTGGGAACATACGTAACCGGACTTATCGCAGAACGTCTTAAGCAGAAGACAGTTTTTCGCTATTTACTTGCAAATCTGGCAGGTCTGATGATTGTCTATATCTGTGGAATGGTTTATTACTATGTGATCTGTAACTATGTGATTGATACACCGATTGGAATCTGGCCGCTGATTCTTTATTGTTTTCTGCTTGCGGTACCCGGCGATATTGCATTAAGTATCCTGGGAGCTGTCATTGCAAAGCGTGTCAGACCGGTAGTGCATCAATATCTTTTTGATTCAAAATCAAATGTCAGACTGAAAACGGAGGAGCTTGCAAAATGAATCCACTTATTTTAGCACAGGAAATTATTGATGGGCGCAGAATTACAAGGGAGGATGATCTTTCCTATTTTCTTACCTGTGATTTAGATGAATTATGTGAAGGAGCAGACCGTATCCGCAAAGCATATATCGGTGATAAGGTAGACCTCTGTTCCATCATCAATGGCCGCAGCGGCAGGTGTCCGGAGGACTGCAAATATTGTGCGCAGTCAGTACACAACCATACTTCCTGCGAGATCTATGATTTTCTTCCGGAGGAAAAGATTCTGGAAGCATGTAAAATGAACGAAGAGGAGGGCGTTGACCGTTTCTCGATCGTTACTGCAGGAAAGGCCCTGACTGGAAAAGAATTTGATCAGGCGATCCACGCCTATGAAACCATGCATAAGGAATGTAATATTGATCTTTGTGCTTCCATGGGATTTCTTTCTTCTGAACAGCTGCATCGTCTTCATGAAGCCGGAGTAACCAGTTACCATCATAATATTGAGACTTCAAAGAGAAATTTTCCTAATATATGTACGACACATACATACGATATGAAGATTGAAACTCTGAAAAAGGTAAAGGCAGAAGGAATGTGTGCATGTTCCGGCGGTATCATAGGAATGGGAGAGACCTGGGAGGATCGTCTGGATATGGCAGTCAGCCTTGCGGAGCTGGGGATTGATTCTATTCCGATCAATGCATTGATGCCCATTCCGGGAACACCTTTGGAACACCTTGATCAGCTTTCAGAGCAGGATATTCTCCGGACAAT
>NZ_JBWLUT010000150.1:0-11103 GCF_056504575.1 Blautia sp. CGZ-1-C1 | reverse complement strand
TAGGGTATTTACAAATTGCAATGCTGAAATTACTTTTCCGGCGAGTCTGAAATATATTCCAGAACTTGGAAGTGATGCAGTGCGAAAAGTTACAATTCCTGAAGGAGTAGAAACGATAGGCTACCAGGCTTTTGGCAGTTGCAGTAATTTGACAGAAATAATTTTACCATCAACGATTAAAAACATTGAAAGTGAAGCGTTTGAAGGTACAGGTATTATTAGCTTTAATTATCCACAGAATATAAAATATATACCAGATAGTGCTTTTGCAAGTACGAATTTAGAAGAGTTTTCAGTTCCAGAATCAGTAACAGAGATTAATGATTACGCATTTGGTAATTGTACAAAGTTGACCAAAATTTCCATTCCAAAATCAGTTACTTACATTGGTTCAGATGTGTTTAAATATTGCCGCAATCTTACCATCTATGGCTATAAAGACAGTGCAGCAGAATCATATGCGAAGGCAAATACTATTAACTTTATATCAGCGGATTACAAAGTAGTATTCAAGGATAACGGACGTACCCAGAAAACAGAATATGTCACATCCGGGCAGAATGCAACACCGCCTACACTTCCATCAAAGCCAGGTTACACCCTTTCATGGGATGCTGATTATACCAATGTTACTGAGGACATGGTAGTCAATGCAATATGGACAAAGAAGGACAGTGGTAACGGTGGCGGTAACACCACAATCATCGTAAGTCCATCAGAAACAAATAAATATACTGTTACATTTAAAGATCGTGGCAAGATTGTTAAGACAGAAAAAGTAAAATCTGGTGATGCAGCAGAGTATCCATATATCAGTAGAAATGGATATGAATTATCATGGGACAAGGATTTCTCAAAAGTTACTGCAAATATTACAGTCAATGCAGTGTGGACAGTAATTAAGCCTGAAAAGGTTACAAGTCTGACAGCAGAATCAGGAAACAAATCTATTGCTTTATCATGGGACGAGACAGAATATGCAGGTTATTATCTGGTATACAGAAAAGCAGATTCAGAAAAAGAATATACTCAGGTAGCAAAAACAACTAAGATTCTCTGGACAGACAGCAAAGCAGTACCGGGAACACAATATTCTTACAAAGTAGTGGCAGTTCGTTCACTGGAAGGTAAGAAATATCAGGGAGCAGATTCTGATGTAGTTACTACAAAGACCGGAACACCACAGATCGGAGATACTTATTCCGTTGGTGATCTGAATTATAAGCTTACAGGAACAAAAGAAGTAACTGTAACAGGACTTGCAAAAGTTACAGATACACTGGTTATTCCATCAAGTGTTACAATCAGCGGAAAAGTCTACAAAGTGACCGCTATTCAGGATAAGGCATTCTACAGAAACGAAGACATTGTAAATGTAACTATTGGTAATAATGTTGTAAATGTTGGTAAATATGCGTTCTATCAGTGCTCAGGTCTGGAAACTGTTAAGTTCGGAAAGAGAGTTGCGATAATTAATACTTGTGCATTTACTCAGTGTCTGAACCTTGAGAATGTGACATTACCATCAAGCATAAGAAAGATTGGTGCAAAAGCATTCTACCAGTGTACATCCATTAAAGTTTTAAAGATTAATGGTTCTGTTCTGGAATATGTAGGAAAGAAAGGACTTGCAATCAATAAGACAGTAACATTGAGACTTCCGAAGAAAGTATATACCAGATATAAGAAGTTGATTAAGTCAAGTGGTGTATATTCTAAGACAAAATTTGTAAAATTTTAATGTGAATATGTGAGAATGAAGAGGGGCTAGGTTGAATGATCTAGCCCTTTATCTCTCTCTTCAATAATCTTCTGAGCAGCAATCAATCCACGAGCCACGATCTCTGCTGGAGTTAAATTTTCCTGATTACGGATATAAGCGCCGTTCTTACGGATAGATTTCAGAATTTCTTTGACTTTTTTCTTGAATGACTTAGCGATGGGTTTTCTGGACTGCATAAGAACTTCATAAAGCCCATCTTCAGTAAGGAACCAAGTTCCATTGCCACCTGTACGATTTTCAGAGTAAACATTGTTTACTTTGACTTTTTCATCATCATCTATTGATTTTAGCATTACGGATGGTTGTGAATGTTCAATCCATTCAGCCACATCTTTAGCAAGGAAGAGTGGATTATTAATTGTTCCGAATATTCTGAAATGTTTTCCTAATACTTCCTGCTCATTAATTACTGTAAGAGTAGTATCATCATTTGCTGTTGTAGATACAGATTTCAGATTCATTCCACTGTGTTCATTTACAAAACCGCAAATGTTACTTGCGTCATCCACCGGTGTATTCATCCCCGGGATAGGATCCATTCCAAGTGCTGTTCTCATTGTTGGGTCTGTAAGAACTTCTTCTGGTACATCTTCAAATTTGGATTCTGGTTTTGTGTTTGTTGAAAAATATTTGATTTTTTTTAATGTCTATGTTATAGTGGAATCACGGTCAGGTGAGATACCTGCTAAACGTGCTTTACCATAGAAGAAGGTGGTAAGGTGTGTTAGCATCAATGAATGCGTCTAAGAAAGCGGTGATTTAATCACTTGCTAGAAAGTGTATTATAAATGATAAGATTTATAAGCATCTAGCAGTAATTTCTTTTGTTCTTTAGACGCAGACAAACAGATTATTACTAGATACACTTTTCGGAGTGTATCTATTTTTTTTACAATTAAAAATACAAGGAGGAACAGATTAAAATGAATAATAAGAGAAAAGTACGAGTAATTTCAGATTTTATATGCCCGGAATGTGGCTTAGATTTTCCTCTGCCAAGAATTCATGGTAAGCAGAGAAAAAATGGACATATAAAAGATATATATTGCCCTAAGTGTGATAAAATACAGCAATTTCAAGAGTATAAATACAATCAAGTTTATAAAACGCTTGACGGAGAGATTATTAATAAAGCAGGTTGAATTTTTACAAGATAGGAGAGAATCAAAGATGTTTTGTGTTATACAGGAACTTACAACTAAAAGAGAAAATCCGCTGGGATTTCCCAAACGTTTGGAAGTAATGCAGGAAAGTGTTCCGGCTGAAGACGGTACAGAACGGATAAAATGGGGCTATACATACAGCGATGAATGTTTTGAACGTCCAGTAAAGAAATCATATAAAGTATCTGTACATCAGAGCTATCGTGACAAGGATGGAAAGCCAAGGAAGAAAGAATTTGTATTATTCACAGTGAAGTATTATGATCTTGCAACAGGAGAGTTTGATACATATAACTGGGTGCGGAGAAGATTGAGAAAGTGGCTATTACACTGGGAGTATCAGAAGAAGAAATTCATAAAGCTGTTGAAAGTAAGATCAGACCATTGGAACTTGAACTACAAGAAGAATTTCAGCAGACAGAAGAGAGCCAGACGTATAGAAGAAATTTAAAAATTGTTTTGGAATATGAACGCAAGAAACGTCAGTTCAACATAGAATATATGTTGGACGATAATGATGATAGGTATGATTACTGCTATGATGTGTTTGGAAAATTGAGAAATCCTGCAATGTTGAAACAGATTCAAAAAAAATACAAAGAGAGAAGGCGAGAAGAGAAAGAGCGGCAGAAGAAATTTGAAGAGTGGTTCCATGAGTACAACTGGAATCAGTTTCAAAAAAATTATTCAGGCAGTGGTAGTTACCAGAACAGAGAATCTGATAATTACCAGAGCAGTGATGAAAATAGTAGTTATTACAATTATGTAAATGATAACTACACAGATGAGGAAAAAGTAATCCTTAAACAATTTTATAGGGTATTGGCTAAGAAGTTTCATCCGGATTCAAATGCTGGAAAAGATACTACGAAGCAGATGGCGTTGTTGAATAAGTTGCATGGTCATTGGGGATTAGGATGAGCTGATAATACCAATTTGATATCAGAACTATTATATTCATAAACGATACCGTTTAAAAAAGTATTTCACAATGGTCATGTAAGCCTGAAAATATCAGCAAATTGTTTAGTGACAAATCATGAAATACGATACATTTATATCATAATAAAAACACTGTTAGCATATAACAGATATCGGATATACTTTGATACTCAAAGTATCGGGAGTGTGTTCGCGAACCACAAATGATATTATAAACTTTGGGAAGACAGCAGCTCTTTTTTATACTTGTAGAAGGTCTTCTTTGAGATACCCGTCTGTCGAATTGTCTCTGTATCATTCAGAGAACCACCGAAAGCTTTGTTGTGCTTCTGAATGATTTCTTTTGCAACGATTGATTTCTTGGTAACGAGTTTCTGTCCCTGAGTCTGTCCGATCTGCTTCCCGGCAAGTCGGGCGGTCTGGATGCCTTCGCGTGTTCTTTGACGTAAATCATGGACTTCTTTCTCGGATTGCTCGAAGGCAAGTCTGATCTGTTCTTTGGCAAGTAGCAGAAGATACTTGTTTATCCCTTCCAGAATACAGTCAATATTTGTTCCGGTAGCAGGAATACCGCCTTGCAGAGCTTTTTTATATGTTTCAGTACTGATATGCGGTTCCTTCAGAAATATAAGGTTGATTTCTTTGTAGTAAAGCTCTTCATACATGACGAATCCTTCTTCAGCATCACGAGACATTCGACTGACAGAATCAAAGATAATGGTATCGCCGGGAGTGATCTTGCGCATGAGTCGGTCAAATTCTTTACGTCCTTGAAATTTTCTTCCGGTGTATACTTCTTTGATGATTTCAGCCTGCGGATATGCAGCAAGAATATTTCTGACCTGTCGGTCTATGCTTTGCTTTGGTGTACTGATTCGACAGTAACCAAAATATTTGTTCATTGTTATGCCTTTCTGGTGTAATTCTGACGCTCCTCAGAATTACACCTTAAAATTCCGTTGAAATGTTACAAGAAATAGTAGTTTTACTACTTTTTGACTGGTACGTCAGATTTACTACTGTTTTTGAAGAAGAAATTCCTTGAACATAATCCAGCCGCGCTGATATACACTCTTACACGATTCTTCGGGTTTAGCTTTGCGTTCGGCTGTACGAATGATCTGTTCAATTATATTTACCGGGATGCAAAAATCAGACATCAGAGCTTTTAATTCCTTTTTCCAGATATCACTTTTTTCATGTGGTAATCTGTCCATAACGGGTTGCTTTGCCATAAGTGCTTAAATTCCTTTCAAAAATTAATATGATATGTCGATAGTATCAACTGAAAAACGAATGCGATATATAGATATCATGATAGAGAAAATCCTGCTGCCAGAACGATTATTACATCCAGCAGCAGGAGAGCTGTCTACTCGAATGGGATTTCTACGTTTTTAAATACAAATTCATAGCTGTGAGTTCTTTGCAAGCTGACAAGAGCTGTCTTTTTGTTTTCCGTAAGATCGACATGGAGAATATACAGGTATGGATAAATCAGACAAGGTTCTTTTTCTTCCCATGACTTCAGGATTGCCAGAAGTCCGTCAAGGAATCTGTTTACGCGTACTGCATAGTCTTTCCCCGGTCTGCGAATTTCGTTATACCATGTATCTTCATCCATTACGACTGCATGAAAGCGTTCCAGTTCTGTTGGCAGATATCCGCTGATTTCAAGTGTTTCGGTTTCGGTGTTAAAGTGTTTCCAGCTCATGTTTTGAGTCCTCCTGATTGTATGTATAAATTCCCAGATCCCAAGGAGTGAAATTTTACTCCTTGAGCTTGCTGGATTATTTAATAATTTACTTCCCGGAAAGAGGAATAATCTCATTCCGAAAAACAAATTCATAGGTTGCTTTACGTTGCAGACTGATAATTGCGTTGGTTTCGTCTGCGGAAAGTTCAATATGCAGCACATAATCATAGGCGTGTTCCGTGATTGGGTGTGTTTCGTCCTGTGCTTTCAACAATTCAAAGAGATTCGCAAGGAACTTTGTCTTTCTGCCTTTTGCCTTTCCCGGAGCTGCTGAAACTGATCTCTTGCAGATAACACTCCATGCATGTTCCTCCATGACAATAGCTTGAAAGTCTGACAATTCTGAAATGTATGGAAGCAGGTCAATTTGTCCGGTTTCCTTGTTGTATTTCATCCAGCTCATACTGTTACACCTCCAGCAGAAGAGAGACAAGTCCAGCAGGTAATGTCTCGGCATATGCAGAAGCACTGGTACGGTCTGCAAAGTGTCTTTCATTAACAATTTCTGACTCACAAAGTCCTACAGAGATAACGATTACCTTATAAAATTTTCTTGTTGCCTGAATATTTACTGCAATGTTTACTTCCATGTTCATCATGATAAAATCCTCCTTTGAATGTGTATGTTATCGGTGTCTGGCAGCAGTACTGACCAGACGTTTAAAAGCTTCCCAGTTACCCGGATTCTCTGCAAAGATGCGGATTGCAGCACCTTTGTAAAGTGGATAGTTGACTATAGGTTGTTGCTTCTTTGGTTTGTGCATGATCCTCTTTCCTCCCGTATAGCCGATAGAACAGTTATGAATCATTTTTCGGGATTGTCTACAAGTAATTCCCGGAACATTTTCAGGCATTCTCTGACACCTGCTTTGAAAGCATTGGCTTCTGTAATAGAAGAGAGTTGAAAGATTGTATCTTCAGTAGGATTCTGAATAGCTTTGTCCATAGCTTCTTTTACTTCCGGTTCATGCTCACTATTACACCAGTTGTCAAAGAGCAGATAAATAATAGCTTCTTTCATTTTGTGATACCTCCGTAAATTTCTTCTGTATTATCGAGCTGCTGCCAGAGCTGTACTGCTGTCTTGAATCCAACATCAAATGCCTGACGTTCAAGCTTTTCGCAGTATTCAGATAGTAGAGAAGTGAATTGCTCCTGCTGATCTTCAGGAACATGCTTTTTAATAGCTTCAGTAACAGAATGCTTCTGATCTGGCGTGCATCTGTTGCCAGTCCATAAGCTGAAAAGTGTTTGTAATATGTCCAAGAGTTCACCTTCTTTCTTAATATCCGACTATGATCCAGTGAATTATCATAGCTATGGGAGGAACTGCCAGAATCAGGAACAGTGCAGCACCGTACAGAAAGCGGTATACTTTATGCTTGATAGTCTTCTTCAGATGTTTTTTGAATAACTGACACCACTGGTCATAGGTCAATAAAGTGTCTGTCTGGTTCATGGTTATTGTCCTCCTGTTGTTAGTTGTTCAGTGTTTCTGAAGGGGTAAAATAATACCCCTAGAAAACGTTAGGAAAAATAGTAGTTATGTAGCCCGTCATGCCGATAGCACAGCATAGTTCATATGACTACCTGACCGCCGGGTAGCCGGGTACGGCGATCAACGCTTGCAGCTTAAAGCCCTGTTTATCGTGGCTGCAACCACTTAGTTGTCCTGTTCTTCACCTTCTTGTGACTTGATGTTTTCTAAAGAATACACTCGGCATCATTGCTGAAGTCATAAACTTCCTTACGCCATCCCCAGTTTTCACGCTCACGTTTTCTGATATATTCCTGTTCAATCAGAAGGTCTGTAAGCATCTGGTTAATCACCCATTCGCCGCCAATGTTGTGAATATCCGGGAGAGAATTGGTCTGCGTCAATAAAACAATCCTGTTCAGGCTCTTCTGATTTCTTCTATACTGTTTTCTGATTTCTGCAATTGTTATAGCTTTGCTCATGTTTTCACCTTTCTCCGGTTGACCTCCACCGGAAGGATAAGCAGTTTATTTAACGTATAACCTTCTGTACTGGCTGATTCTCTGATACTCTGCAAGGCTTCCTAAATCTGCTTCGAGACGTTTGCTGTCAAGAGTTCTTCTTTCGCAGGTTGAGAGTTTGACTGTGAAGTCGTTACCAGTCTCAGTCAATTTTTCGTTCGCATCCATGTAGCCGATAATCTCACGTTCAACTGCTTTCAACTCTTCTTCAAGCTGTTCTTTCATGGCTTTAAGTGATCTGTAATCTGCAATAACCTTTTCTAATTCGTTCATTGTTCTACACATATATTTATCCTCCTGAGATTTGATTTCTTATAAGTAGCAACCCTTTAAGCATCTTCCTGACTATTGTTACGATACTGTTCACTCACAGGTATATGGCTTGAAGTTTGTGGATGCTTTCGGCTGATCCGGTTGCTTAAATGATACTCAGCAACAAAGTACTGTGTCCTCTCGCTCGTTGATTCTTCCGCTTAACAACTTCTTGGTTGAGGGGTAAAGTTCTGATTGGTTCAGACTGTTCATTTTCTTCAAGTAGTATGAACACTGTGCTTTCTTGCCCTGTTGTTCCTGCTTTCTTCAACTGTTTTGCCGGATCATGTTTATTCTGCATTCACTCCATCTGATATATCTGTCAGCATAACTACCATGTTACTTGTGAACCGCCCTATCGCTTCATCCGGTCTTTCCTGCTTTCTTTGTTGCTGTGTTTCATTTGATGACTCAATTATAGTATATGGGTACCCATAAAACAAGACGGAATAGTTCACAAATATGGGTACCATTACAGAGGGTAAAATTGTGCAAATTGTATGGGTACCATAATGCTGTACAATTTTAAAGACTTATGCTATAATTATGAAAGATTTATGGAACGATAGAAAAAGGAGGATGGAAATGCCAGAAGAAAAAAAACCATATATAGTAGACGGACAGCGTGTGACTCTGGAAGAATATAGAAAAACTAAATATGAAGACTTGAGAGTTCGAGTCCCTAAAGGAAGAAAAGAAGAAATAAAAGCGTTTGTTGCAACGACCGGAAAAAGTCTAAATTCTTTTATAAATGAAGCTATTGACGAAAAAATTGAGCGTGAAAAGAAATAATATTGTATGGTACCCATAAAAATAACTAAAATATGGGTACCATTTTTATATATTATTCCAACTTGAAATATGGGTACCCATAATATATAATAACCTCATAAATCAACAGAACAAACGAAATAACAAATAAAAAGTTTTATGGAGGTTATAAACTATGGCAGCAGCAAAAGCAAATGTATATGAAATGGTAACAGCAAGAATTATTGCAGAACTTGAAAAAGGTAATATCCCGTGGGAGAAGCCATGGACAGGAGTTAGATCAGGAGCATATAACCGGATCAGCAAGAAACCATACAGTATTATTAATCAGATGCTTTTACAGCACACCGGAGAATATGCTACATTTAAACAGTGGACAGATTTGGGAGGTCACATCCGTAAAGGTGAGAAATCAGAGTTTGTAGTCTTCTGGAAGATATTAGAAAAAGAAGAAACAAACGAAGACACCGGAGAAAAAGAAGTTAAGAAAATCCCAATGCTGAGATATTACAATGTCTTTCACATCTCACAGGTTGATGGTGTTGAACCTCTGACGCTACCATTCACAGAAGTGGAACCGATAGAAGCAGCAGATAAGATTATAACAGAGTATGTAGAACGTGAGCATATCACATTTGAGGAATGCGCAAGTAATGAAGCCTTTTACAGTCCATCCCGTGACAGAGTTGTAGTTCCAATGAAACAACAGTATAAGCATATCAATGAATATTATAGTACAACATTTCATGAGCTGACACACAGCACCGGACATAAGAACAGACTTGACAGATTACATACCGGAGCAGATGCAGCATTCGGAAGTGAGACATATTCAAAAGAGGAACTGGTTGCAGAGATTGGAAGCGCATCTCTTATGAATCTGTTGAGAATTGAAACAGTCAGGACGTTCAGGAACTCAGCAGCATATATACAGAGTTGGTTGAAAGTCCTGAAGAGTGATAACAAGTTTATCGTATCAGCAAGCAGCAAAGCAGAGAAAGCAGTCAACTACATAATGGGCAGGAGAGTAATACAGGAGCGGTTGAGAAGACACGCTCTTTTTTGTGCGTTGATATCCGTAGGTTCCGGTTCGGAGTCTGCAAGATGCTGTTGCAGGCGTTATAATCTGAAGCAGTTTGACAGCAGTGTAGAAGGAATAACAAACAAGATTGTAGTTACTATGTTTGTAAACGTGATACCTACAGAGTAGGAAGCAGCAGGGCATAGAACAGCAACAGAGAAGTGAAAGCACGACACAAGATTATGCAGGATAGTGTGAGAATCTGGAAGTGTAACGCTAACAGAATCAGGCGTGTAAAGCTCTGAAAACAGATATCTGAAGTAAGTATGAAGCTGATACCAGAAGAGAATTATCAGCAGGAATAAAGCCAACAGGAATAGCGCAACAGAGCTATGACCGGAGCTATGTTACAGGCACCGGACAGAGGACTCAACAGGGCTGCCGACAGGTGCTTAGATGGGCGTAAAACGCACTCGGCGACGCTAGGAGCCACGCTACAGAGCTACCCGGAGAACTTAGCCAGACGAGGTTAAGATCGCTGTATGAACCGTACAACGCACTATACAACCATGGATAAATAACATCAGTAAGCACAACAAAAAATGAAGATAATGCAATATTATACAGGTGAATACTGGTAATTTTCTGCATGAATGGCAGCACCAGATAACTGGAACTTGTGAGCCTTAATCCACTGGGAGATAAACATCAGATCAACAGAAACGGCAGAGCCTTGTATAAAATCGTTTCTATATGCTTATGTGGCTACTGCCTGAAGTCTGTTACATTTCTTTACTGGGGAAGGTTTGCAATTCTTTTATAGGTTCCACCGGGACGGGCAGCAGGACAGGAAACATTTTATTTACTGAGAGATACAGCTTGAAAAGCGTTTGTGTATGATCTGGAGCAGGAGAACATAGCAGATTACACAGCAGCAGGAGCATAAGAGCAGGGCATCGGGGCGAGGGTGGGACAGGTACCGGGGGTACTTTCAACATAGAAAGGGCTTGTTGTTTCTGGTATTCTCTGTATGTGGTACACTTTTATACTCACTGAAAAAATAAAGTCCGATGAGACTGTAGCAGTAATTTGTCGAGTTTTAAGGAATAAAATAATAGAACAGATTGTACAATCTTATAAGATGTGATAATATATAAGAGCCGCGAACCTTTCCGGTAGAGGGGAGGTGAAACACCGTGGAAACTATTATTACATTCATTGTCTCTGTACTGGCAGGTATTGTTAGCTACTTTATCTGCAAATGGTTAGAAGGGACGAATAAGCGGCACCAGCCTAAGGTATAAGCCACCTTACATAAACGGAATAGAAAAAGCTCAAGTCGTGACCTCTGAGCTTT